>NZ_LS999521.1:3026241-3328865 GCF_900520355.1 Acinetobacter calcoaceticus
CGTTGTCACCTGGCATAACCATTTCAACGCCGTCTTGTAATTGGATTGCGCCAGTTACGTCAGTTGTACGGAAGTAGAACTGTGGACGGTAGCCGTTAAGGAATGGAGTATGACGACCACCTTCTTCTTTAGAAAGTACGTATACTTCTGCATCGAATTTAGTGTGTGGCTTGATTGTACCTGGTTTAGCAAGTACTTGACCACGTTGTACGTCTTCACGCTTAGTACCACGTAGAAGAACACCACAGTTCTCGCCTGCACGACCTTCGTCAAGCAATTTACGGAACATTTCTACGCCAGTTACAGTCGTTACTACTGTGTCACGAATACCAACGATTTCAACTGATTCGCCAACTTTAACGATACCAGATTCAACACGGCCTGTTACTACAGTACCACGACCAGAAATAGAGAATACGTCTTCGATTGGCATCAAGAATGCTTTGTCGATAGCACGTTCTGGTTCTGGAATGTAAGAGTCAAGCGCTTCAACAAGAGCAAGAACTGAAGGCTCGCCATATTGACCAGCATCGCCTTCCAACGCTTTAAGCGCAGAACCACGGATAACTGGAGTGTCATCACCTGGGAAGTCATAAGTAGAAAGAAGTTCACGAACTTCCATTTCTACTAATTCAAGTAATTCTTCATCATCAACAAGGTCACACTTGTTCAAGAATACGATGATGTAAGGTACACCAACCTGACGAGAAAGAAGGATGTGTTCACGAGTTTGTGGCATTGGGCCATCAGTCGCAGCACATACAAGGATCGCGCCGTCCATCTGAGCAGCACCAGTAATCATGTTTTTAACATAATCGGCGTGGCCCGGGCAGTCTACGTGAGCGTAGTGACGGATTGGAGAATCGTATTCTACGTGTGAAGTATTAATTGTAATACCACGTGCTTTTTCTTCAGGTGCTGAGTCGATTTGTGAGTAATCTTTCGCTTCACCGCCGTAAGTTTTTGCACAAATAGTTGCAATCGCAGCAGTTAAAGTTGTTTTACCATGGTCAACGTGACCGATTGTGCCCACGTTTACGTGCGGCTTATTACGTTCAAACTTGGCTTTAGCCATGATGATCTTCCTTTATAAACTGCTCATGCAGGGTCACTGCACGAGCGCTTGGTTTTTAACTAAGAATTAGTTTGGGCTTATAGTAATCGAAAGATTACTCGTCGTCACCTTTTTTACCGCCAGTCTGGAACTTAGCGATGATGCCTTCAGCCACGTTACGTGGAGTTTCAGCGTATTTAGCGAATTCCATAGAATAAGTCGCACGACCTTGAGACATAGAACGCATTTGAGTCGCGTAACCAAACATCTCAGCCAATGGAACTTCTGCTTTAATTGCTTTTGTTCCACCAGGAAGATCATCCATACCTTGAACCATACCACGACGACGGTTTAAGTCACCCATGATATCGCCCATGTAGTCTTCTGGAGTTTCTACTTCAACTTTCATGATTGGTTCAAGAAGGATAGGATCTGCTTTCATGAAACCGTCACGGAAAGCGTACGAACCAGCCATTTTGAATGACAATTCATCAGAATCGACATCATGGTAAGAACCATCGAATAATGTCGCTTTGATACCCACAACAGGGTAACCAGCTAATACACCATTCTTCATACGTTCTTGAATACCTTTGTCAACCGCACCAAAGAATTCTTTAGGTACAGTACCGCCGACAACTTCTTCAGCGAATTGGTATTCTTTACCAGCTTCTTCAACATCCATAGGCTCTAAACGAACATATACATGACCGAATTTACCTTTACCACCTGTTTGACGAACGAACTTACCTTCTTGCTCAACAGTCTTTTTGATTGTTTCGCGGTAAGCAACCATTGGTTTACCAATGTTCGCTTCAACACCGAATTCACGCTTCATACGGTCAACGATGATGTCAAGGTGAAGCTCACCCATACCAGCAATAATTGTTTGACCAGATTCTTCGTCTGTACGAACGCGGAACGATGGATCTTCTTTAGCCAAACGACCTAAAGCAATTGACATTTTTTCTTGGTCAGCTTTAGTTTTTGGTTCAACAGCCAATGAAATTACTGGCTCTGGGAATTCCATACGCTCAAGTGTAATGATGTTTTTCTCATCACATAATGTATCACCAGTAGTAACGTCTTTAAGACCTACACACGCTGCGATATCACCTGCACGGATTTCATCAAGATCTTGACGTTCGTTCGCATGCATTTGCACGATACGACCGATACGTTCACGCTTAGATTTAACTGGGTTATAAACCGGATCACCTTGTTTAAGAACACCAGAGTAAACACGTACGAATGTTAAGTTACCTACGAATTTGTCGTTCATGATTTTGAACGCTAACGCAGAGAACGGAGCTTCGTCAGATGCTTCACGAGACGCTTTAGTTTCGTCTTTGTCGTCAAGGATACCTTCGATCGCTTTAACTTCTGTAGGTGATGGTAAGAATTCAATTACAGCATCCAACATACGTTGAACACCTTTGTTTTTGAACGCAGAACCACAAAGCATTACTTGAATTTCAGAAGCTAATGTACGAGCACGTAAACCTGCAATGATCTCTTCTTTAGTAAGATCACCTTCTTCAAGGTACTTGTCCATTAATTCTTCAGAAGCTTCAGCCGCAGCTTCAACCATTTTGGTACGCCATTCATTAGACGTATCAACTAGGTCAGCTGGAATTTCAGCATATTCAAACTTCATACCTTGAGATGCTTCATCCCAGATAATTGCTTTCATTTCGATAAGGTCAACAACACCTGCAAACGTATCTTCTGCACCGATTGGCACAACGATAGGTACAGGATTACCACCTAAACGAGTTTTAACTTGCTCAACAGCACGGAAGAAGTTTGCACCAGTACGGTCCATCTTGTTCACGAATGCTAAACGAGGCACTTTATATTTGTTTGCTTGACGCCATACAGTTTCAGACTGAGGTTGTACGCCACCAACTGCACAGTAAACCATGCACGCACCGTCAAGAACACGCATAGAACGTTCAACTTCGATTGTGAAGTCTACGTGTCCCGGGGTGTCAATTACGTTGATACGGTGTTGTTCGAATTGGTTACCCATACCAGACCAGAAACAAGTCGTAGCAGCCGAGGTAATTGTAATACCGCGCTCTTGCTCTTGTTCCATCCAGTCCATTGTTGCTGCACCATCGTGTACTTCACCAATTTTGTGAGATACACCTGTGTAGAACAAAATACGTTCTGTTGTAGTTGTTTTACCTGCGTCGATGTGCGCAGAAATACCGATGTTGCGGTAATTACTAATTGGGGTTTGGCGAGCCATGAGGTCTACATTCCTAAATGTTATATTTAAAACAGGACGCATCAATTAGATTGATGCGTACAAATATCCAAGCAGGCAACTTAAATACCCGCAAAGCTCCCACTTTGATAAAGAGCAATGTTGAATCGAGCTGCTGTACGCATGAATATTCTCCTGATTAGGGACTGTTTTATCCGCTTAGAAACGGTAGTGAGAGAAGGCTTTGTTGGCTTCAGCCATACGATGCACGTCTTCACGTTTTTTGATTGCTGAACCTTTACCTTCAGCTGCATCAAGCAACTCACCAGCAAGACGTAAAGCCATCGTTTTTTCAGAACGCTTAGCAGCAGCATCTACTAACCAACGCATTGCTAAGGCAGTACGACGGGATGGGCGTACTTCCATAGGTACTTGATAAGTAGCACCACCAACACGGCGTGCTTTTACTTCGACCATAGGACGAACTTTTTCAAGAGTAGTCTCGAAAAATTCAACTGGGTCTACTTTGTTTTTTTCTTGAACACGTTCTAAAGCACCGTAAACGATACCTTCAGCAACAGATTTTTTACCATCTTGCATTACGTGGTTCATGAATTTAGCGATTGTTTGGCTGCTAAATTTTGGATCTGGAAGGATCTCACGAGCAGCGACTACGCGACGTCTTGGCATTTTAATACACCTAATAATATGACACTTCAGGATAATCCAGCAGTTTGTACAAGTGTCATGTACACGACGCTGGCCTTACTATACGTCGCTTGAATTACAAAACTATGAAGAATTCAAACAAGCGAAACGCTAAAGGGCTTATTGGACTAGTTTCCTAGAATTACTTCTTAGGACGCTTAGTACCGTATTTAGAACGTGATTGATTACGATCTTTAACACCAGCACAGTCTAATGAACCACGAACGGTATGGTAACGTACACCTGGTAAGTCTTTAACACGACCACCACGGATAAGAACAACACTGTGCTCTTGTAGGTTATGACCTTCACCACCGATGTAGCTAGATACTTCAAAACCTGAAGTTAAGCGAACACGGCAAACCTTACGCATAGCTGAGTTAGGTTTTTTTGGTGTAGTTGTATAAACACGTGTACAAACACCACGACGTTGTGGACAAGCCTTCAACGCAGGAACTTTGGATTTTTCAACCAAAGTCGTACGACCCTTACGGATCAACTGATTCGTTGTTGCCATATGGCAATTCTCCCGTTATTAATAAACCTTAAAAAGAAAATACCTCTTTTTAAGGGCACATAATTGTAAGCTAAGATGCAAAAATGGTCAACACGGCAATACTTACCAAATGTTGACCATATCAATCTTTGACAGGATAACTTACAAATTTAAATAGAGTTCAGATTTTATTTTTAAAGCTCTTATTTGTAAGCGTATTGTTAAGAGTATTTTTTATCCTCTAATCCCTCTTCATCTTCTTCAGGAGTTAAAGCTGGTTTTTGCTCCGTATGCTCGTGTTCCTCTACATGTTTATCGGCAAGTTGCTCGATACCTTGATGAACATTTTCCTGAATTTTCTCTTCACTCTTTTTACTTTCTGTAGGCTTTAAGACAATAGATACTTTTGAAATTACATCATGATTTTCTACTTTATGATGATGTGCAGTATGAACATTACCATCTTCACCAACATTTAAAAGACGTGGACTGGCTTTCTGGATGAGCGTAACTGCAGCATAATAAGCCTGTAACGGAGATAAATGCTCACTCGGATGTTCATTTAAATAATGTCGTGCAGCTCCAAAGATGGCCTGTGCTTTATGACCAACATCTTCTTGTAGTTTCCAACTATATACGGCGCTTAAAACAGCACCAGCAACTGGTGTAACTTTACCAAAGGCTGAGAGTTTAGGAATACGATTTAACCAACTCCATTTAAACTCCCCCTCTTCATCAACTAACCAATTCTTCAAAGTATCTAGATCAGTAGTTGAACCTAACACCTGCTGAAATTGACGAATATCTTGTGTTTCCAACATATTTCGTAACGTTTTTAAAGCTAACAATAGAGTTTGCTTTTCAGCAATCAGACTAATATCCACTTCTTTAAAGATAAACTCGACAACATCTTGGTCTGTAACTTCCAAAAGATCAAAGCCATGTGATCTTCCTGTCTGATAAATTGTTCTTAAAACCAAGACGAGTGAAACTGGAACATCTACAGCAGCACCAACCACACCTGACACGCCTGTAATTGCCCCTTGTATTGTCGCAATTAATTTATTTTGTTCAATGAGCGCCTGACTTAAACGTTGAGAGCGTCCTGTATCTTTAGTTAGTTCAAATAAATCTTTAGCGCCCGCTTCTTCAAGAATTTTTTCAGTTAAGGTGCTTTTTGAACTAAAATCATTCAACCAATTAAATAAATAGCCTGAGACTTTTTGATCCCAATCTGGGGAAAGAAATGTCGCCACACCATTTACTTTTGTAAAATGCCGTCCAAAGACCTGACGAGTTACTCTCGGTAATTGTTCTCGAAGCATTTGTTGAGGACTTTCATATTGCTCAACTTCAAATGGGCTTTTTGCTCTCGATTTACCTTCAACCGTTTTACCAGCTGGAATTGGTTCAATTACCTTACTTACATCACCTGATTGGTTCTGTTGCAAGATACTCAATCCTGTAGAACTGAGCTTTTTAGCCACTCCGAAGACCTGAGAAAACAAATTGTCAGATTGATTATTATTAAATTTTGTCATCAAGTACCTCGATTTTTTAATTTATCTAATTAGACATAAATACTAGGTGGAATGTGGATTTATCTCAACTTGAATGTGTGTATTTTAGTTAACCCTAAATGCAACATACCATGTATTTAGTTATTTTTTTTAAATGTAAAATTGTCATAAAGATTTGCCATAAGAAATAAAAATCCTTTCTGCTATCATGTTAACAACGAAAAAACATGAGTCTTGTTTTCTTACAGCTATATTCTCCTATTCATTTTAATAGCTGTTGATCACGTTAGACTCTTAATATCACCATAAAGGGACCTGTAGATGAAACGTGTTGTAATCACTGGTATGGGTATTAACTCATGTATCGGTAACTCTTTGGAAGCAGTTACTCATTCACTTCAAAATGGAATCTCCGGGACACGTTTTAACCCAACTTATGCTGAACTCAATTTTAAAAGTCATGTGAGCGCTGCTGCTGAACAAGATTTTGATCATATTGACCGTAAGTTAAAACGCTTTATGGGCGTATGTGCAATGTACGCTTACAATGCTGCTGTAGCTGCTGTTGAACATGCAGGCCTTACGGCTGAGCAAATCAGTGGTAATCCACGTTACGGTATTGCAGGCGGTTCAGGTGGTGGTTCAACTGCGTCTGTTGTTGAAATGACAGAGCTTTTAGAGACTAAAGGTGCTCGTAAAGTAGGACCTTTCTTCGTACCACGCAACATGTCAAACACCATTACTGCAAACGTAGGTGTTGCATTTAAATTGCAAGGTATTGCTCATACCATTACAAGTGCTTGTGCAACTTCTGCTGACGCAATTGGTTATGCCTACAATCTTATCCAACTCGGCAAACAAGACCTTATGCTTGCTGGTGGTGGTGAAGAAGATCATTGGTCTCAAAGTTTATTGTTTGATGCAATGGGTGCGCTTTGCTCAAAATATAATGAAACTCCAGAAACAGCATCTCGTCCATATTCAGCAGACCGCGACGGTTTCGTTATTGCTGGCGGTGGTGGTTTTGTCGTACTTGAATCACTTGAACATGCTCAAGCACGTGGTGCCAACATTTTAGCTGAAGTGGTTGGTTATGCTGCAAACAGCGATGGCGCAGATATGGTTGCTCCAAGTGGTGAAGGTGCTACACGTTGTGTATTAATGGCACTTGAAGAAGCTAAGCAACATGGCGTAGACAAAATTGACTATGTAAATACACATGGTACATCTACTCCAGCTGGTGACATTACAGAACTTAAGGCAATGGAACGTGCATTTGGCGAAGGCAATGTACCTCCTCTTAGCTCAACCAAATCTATGACAGGTCATAGCTTGGGTGCAGCTGGCGTACAAGAAGCTATCTACTCTGTTCTAATGATGCAAAATGACTTTATCGCACCAAACATCAATGTAACTGAACTTGATGAAGGCGCAAAACCTTTTGATATCGTACTTGAAAAACGTGATGCAAAATTGAATACTGTAATGAGTAACAGTTTTGGCTTTGGCGGTGTTAACGCTTGCCTTATTTTCAAGAAGTGGGATGCATAATCCCACGTAGGATTATCGATGGATGCACCTTCTGATGCTTTTTTGTGGGTAAAAGCATTACATATTATTGCTGTGGTTTGTTGGTTCGCTGCTTTGTTCTACTTACCACGTCTATATGTTTACCATGCCATGAGTGAAGATGCAGCTAGTCATCAACGCTTTGAAATAATGGAACGTAAGTTGTATCGCGGAATTATGTGGCCTTCTATGATCGCCACATTAATTACCGCCCATTTTCTTGTGGAGTGGGGCGATGCAACTCGACATTACCATCAGGCAACATGGTTTTACCTTAAAGTAGGATTAGTGGCTTTATTAGTCATCTACCATTTGGTATGTGGCTACTATCGTAAAAAACTTATCGGAAATGCTCACTACAAATCACATAGGTTCTGGCGCTTCTTTAATGAAATGCCAACCTTAATTTTATTTGCAGTTGTGATTTTAGTTGTCGTAAAGCCTCAGTTTTAACTGGGGTTTTTTCTTATCCAAGAAATTTCTCTAATTTAGACAATAAAAGCTCGCAGAGTTATTTATATTTAAACTTGTTCAATCAAAAGCATAAAATCAATGCGCTCTTAAAGTTATACCCAATGAGTAACTCTGACTCTTTATTTACTCATAAGTAATCTATACTATCCTAAAGAAATAGATGAACTCACTTTAATGGCAAAGCTATGCTAACCCTTACTGCCCTTAAACGCTCAACCCAACAACAATTTATAGTTCTTACGCTTTTTATTTTTCGTCACTTAAAAAAATATCCCATCAGACATCTAACAGCTCAAGAAAAAGTATTAGCACAACTCGTTTTCGGTGACATGCTCAATTGTGAACAACCTAAAATTATTGCTACTCGTTATCTACCTTGGCAATCTTGCGGTATTTTTATGGCGCCAAACGGAAATATTTACGTCAATCCTTCAGATTACAGCGAAAATTACGCTCTAGAATCTAAATTTATGCAGGGTATTTTTATTCACGAACTCACTCACGTCATGCAGTATCAAAAAGGCATTCATGTATTACTTAAAGGTGCATTGCTGCAATCGGCCTATTATCTTAGCTTTAAAACTTACAACCCCTATAAATACATCTACTCTCCCCACAAGGCGTTTAACTCTTATAATATTGAGCAGCAAGGCGAAATTGCTCGTGACATTTGCTCTGGAAAAATTCCAAATATTATCTGTTCACCTCAACTTCATTTGTAACTAAATAATCAGTCTTTCTTTGAACGTAACATTTTTGCTTAATGTAAATGAGAATTTTTATAAAGCAGAAATACTTACCTAAACTATAAAATCAATCTTATTTAATTCAAATTATTGAAAAAAATATAACGCGCTTATTCCAAATTGGCTTGTGATAAGGCAGTATACAAACAATAAAAATAATGAAGCCTGTTTCTATTCTATACAGAAAATCTCGTTATTTTTACGCAGAAAATATGTGATTGGTATATATTATTGATCTTGACATTTTTGTTTACTATTTTAATTGTTTACTATCGTATCATACACATCGTTGAAAAATTATATCTATAAAAATCAACACTGTGTGTATCTATATTCGTTATGATCTAGGATTAGGTTTGAATGAAAAGTTTTAAAGTTGCCCTTGCTCAGTTTTCTCCGCATATTGGCAATATTGACTCAAACACCAAAAAGATGATTGAGCAAGTGAATCAGGCGAAAAAACAAGATGCTGACCTGATTATTTTTCCCGAGCTTTCTGTTATTGGTTATCCAGCTGAAGACTTACTGCTACGTCCAAATTTAAATAAACGTATGCAAAAGGCTTTTGCTCAGCTTGCCGAAGTTAAAGATATTGTCATGGTTTTCGGATTTGTGAACCAGACAGAAGATGGTCAACGTTATAATTCTGCTGCTGTCATGAAAGACGGTCAAGTTTTGGGTGTCTTTAATAAGCATAACTTACCAAACTATGGCGTCTTTGATGAAAAACGTTACTTCCAAAAAGGCCATCAGCACTTGGTGTTTGAATATCTTGGACATAAGTTTGGCGTATTGATTTGTGAAGATATCTGGTCAATTAATACCGTAAAACAGTTAAGCCAATTAAATGTTGATACTGTTCTTGTATTGAATGCATCACCATATGAGGTCGGTAAACCACAACACCGCACACAAACACTGAGTGAACTTGCAAAACAACTTCATCTGAACATTGTGTACGTTAACCAAGTGGGCGGACAAGATGATCTAATTTTTGATGGCACAAGTTTTGTCAGTAATAAAAGTGGCGAAATTGCTTTACAAGCGCCAAGCTTTAAAGAAGACCTCTACATTGCTGAATTTGACCATGAAAACAAATCATTTAAAGTCACAGAATCTGCGCCTACTTTAGAGACCTTTGCAGAGATCTATCAAGGTTTAGTTCTGGCAACACGTGATTACGTAGAGCGTTCAGGCTTCCCAGGTGTAATTTTAGGTTTATCTGGCGGTATTGACTCTGCCCTTACATTAGCTATTGCTGTTGATGCAATCGGTGCAGAAAAAGTACAAGCCGTAATGATGCCTTATACTTACACTTCTCAAATTAGTGTTGAAGATGCGGCAGAACAAGCTCGACGTATGGGTGTAACTTTCGGTATCGCTGAAATACATTCAGTTGTAAATAGCTTTATACAAACCTTGTATCCTTTCTTTGGCAACTCACCAGCAGATGCAACTGAAGAGAACTTACAAGCGCGCGCGCGCGGCACCTTACTCATGGGTTTATCAAATAAATTTGGTAATTTAGTACTCGCTACTGGCAACAAGTCTGAGCTTTCAGTTGGTTACTGTACACTTTATGGTGATATGGTTGGTGGTTTTGCAGTTCTAAAAGATGTTTATAAAACTATCGTGTTTGAATTAGCGAAATATCGTAATAGCTTAAGTGAAACTCCAGTTATTCCTGAACGTGTAATTACTCGTCCACCTTCAGCAGAACTTCGCCCAGACCAAAAAGACCAAGACTCTTTACCAGCATATGATGTATTGGATGCCATCCTTTACGCATACATTGAAGAAGATTTAGGTCAGGCTGATATTATTGCCAAAGGTTTTGATAAAGAAGTAGTTGAAAAAGTCATCCGTTTAGTTGATCGTAATGAATACAAACGTCGTCAAGGTGCTATCGGTCCGAGAATTACCTCTCGTGCATTTAGCCGCGAACGACGTTATCCGATTGTCAACGGTTGGACAGCGAATGACTGAGCAAAAAAACTCATCAAAAACTACAACACTTGCTCAAGCACTTTTGCTTGAGCAGGTGGAATTTTTCAAAAAACAACTATCTATAGAAAACTCACCTATTTATTTCCGGCAGTTCATCCAACTGTTTATGCAGCATGCCGATGAAATCAAACTTCATGAAGTTGTTGATTTAGAACAATTACAAGCTGTTGTAAAACGCTATGCTTTTGAAATGCAACTTGGGGCAGGATTGCTTGAGTTTATTGGAGAAATCGCACAGCGTATTTACCTATCTGCGATGAAATCCCCCGTACAGCTACAAGATTTGGTGTCTGATCACCAATTTGAAATGTGGCTATCCAAATTTCTAGAAATGGAACACATCAGGCATTATCTTAATGAGTTTTTAAGCACTAGCCCATCTGTCCAACAACTCTGCCAATATATTGCAACTTCAACTCTAGAACAAAAATTACCAAAATTTCTAAACGCATCTAGAATAGATGACTATCATTTTGAATGGCAACATAAACTCAAAAAATTCTCTTTTTTACAACAACAGCGTCTTGAACATAAGCTCGAAACATGGGCCGCTAACTTTATTCATGAGCAATTAACAGAATTAAGTCTTTTATCAGCTGAAGACCTAGAAAGTCTGGTTCGTCATATTTGGGAAGATCTTCGTCACAAAAAAACTTATGAGTTTATGAAGCAGTTGACTCCTCTTGATGTTGAAGAGTTCTTCGTTTTAATTTACGAATATTGGAAAGAATTACGTCAGTCACAATTTATGCAAGATCTTATTTTGTATGGCGTAGAGGTTTTTTATGACTTTTACAAAGATGAAAGTTTATTTGAAGTATTAAGTGAGATTGGTTTAACTGAAACCGATTTACAAACTGAAGCTTTACGTTTTTACCCCAAGGTTATGAATGCCTTTAATGAACACGGTATTTTAGAACCGTTACTTCAAGCGATTTTAGCTCCTTTTTATCAAAGCTCAAAAACACTCGATATTATTGAAAAACATTTTAATGAGTAAAAAAAAGACAAAAAGAAACCATGCATGAGCATGGTTTTTAAAATGGTGGCTATGACGAGACTTGAACTTGTGACCCCCGCATTATGAGTGCGGTGCTCTAACCAACTGAGCTACATAGCCGTAAACTGTGTGCGCATTATCTATAGTTCTACAGAACAGGTCAAGAGTTCAAAACCATTAAATTCCACCAAATGAACAAATAAGATTCAGATCGCCTTTATTTGTTCATTTTTTAGCAAATTTATGTTTTAAACAATTGATCGACCAAAGAAATGTATTAAATATCTAATATTAGCTTTTTACTTTTTACCCGCGATACAAAAATCACCATATTTTTTATGAAGTCTTTTCTGCATTACTGAATTTTCGATCAAAATGTTCTGCTTCACCTTCCAAAATATCAGTTTCACATATACCGATGCATACCCCTTCACGACATAAACATTCAACATCAATATTAAATGCTTCGATGATTTGTAAAATGGTTTGGTTACTTTGTACTTCTACTTCCTGATTAGACTTAGTAAGTACAACAGCAAAAGCCACACCCTCTTCAGAAACTGTTGAAATAAATTATTTCTAGTGAATGTAGCCATCACGCTAACAGTGCTTGTTACCACATCAATCAGGGGTTAGGAGTACACACATAGATATGTGTGTTTGGGTTGAAATGTTATTAATTTGTCTAGATTAAGCACACAACCTTCCGACTCAGAATAGCTAAACACGCGATCTGCATGTTTCCGTTTTAACTCATTTAACAAAGCTGCATGTTCAGAAAAATGGTAAGCATAATGTAGCTCAAAATCAGCACCGCTTCAGCAAACTCATCCATTTGAGGTAGAAATGGCGTAATATACCAATGCCACCAGCAATTAGAATATGTTTATTGCCTATCCCCAGCTAAGGGAAATAATTTTTAAATATTAATAAGCTAATAAAAAATCAAAAAAACATATCATCATTATAAAATTGATCTTTAGAGGTATGTTTACTCAGGAAATGAGCATAAAAAAAGACCACGCAGGAGCGTGGTCTATAAAATGGTGGCTATGACGAGACTTGAACTTGTGACCCCCGCATTATGAGTGCGGTGCTCTAACCAACTGAGCTACATAGCCTAAAACTGTGCGCGCATTATCTTAGTTTCTTTAATGCACGTCAAGATAAATTTTAAATAAATTAGGTGAAGTGAGCCTATAAGCCGGGTTCTGTCGAGGATGGTCATTCCTCTAGGCGTACAATCACTCATACGCTCAAGCGACCTACCCGAATCCAGTACGGGCCGTACCTCAGGATTCCTATTTGGTCTTGCTTCTGGTGGGGTTTACCATGCCGTGAACTGTTACCAGACACGCGGTGCGCTCTTACCGCACCCTTTCACCCTTACCTCACGAATGAGGCGGTCTACTCTCTGCTGCACTTTCCGTCGGCTTTCACCGCCCAGGCGTTACCTGGCACCCTGCCCTATGAAGCCCGGACTTTCCTCCCCTGCTTCAGTCACGAAGACCTCCACAGCAGCGACCATCCAGCTCACTTCAGGGGCGCATATTAACAAATTTATTTACTAATTGCTCGTGCTTTTTTGAGCAATTAATTTTTTATATTTGTCGAATAGCTGTTCTTCCGTTTCCTCATGCTCTGGATCTTTAGGAATACAATCTACAGGACAAAACAATTGGCATTGCGGTTGATCATGATGACCAACGCATTCAGTGCACAAATCTGGATGAATCTCATAAATCACTTCACCCATAAAAATTGCTTCATTCGGGCAAACTGGTTCACAAACATCACAGTTTATGCATTCATCGGTGATATATAACGACACGTTACCAACCTTGTTGATGTTTACGTTCAAAGGCCTCAACCACAGCTTGCGGAACAAACTTGGTTACATCCCCTTTTAAACGAGCAATTTCCCGAATCAATGTCGAAGAAATAAAAGAATACTGCTCAGATGGTGTTAAAAACACCGCTTCAAAATGTGGGTCAAGTTGACGGTTCATATTGGCAAGTTGAAATTCATATTCAAAGTCAGAAACCGCTCTTAAACCACGAAGTACCGCTGTTGCCTTTTGTTCTTTGAAAAAATTAACAAGTAAACCATCAAAGCCTACAAATTCAACATTTGATAGATGGCTTAAAGATGATTGCGCCAGTTCAACTCTTTCTTCTAGACTGAACAAAGGGTTCTTATGATGTCCAATTGCAATTGCTACTACAACCTCATCAAACATTCTTGATGCTCTAGTAACTAAATCAACGTGTCCATTCGTGATGGGGTCAAATGTTCCAGGATAAATTACACGCGTTTTAGACATCCGCTAGTACTCTAATTGTATTGTGAACCTATTTTAGCAAAAGTTATACATGAGGCGAAATATTCATATGCAGGAAAAACTTCACCTTAGCATCAGTTTACGGCACAATAGGCATAATTGTGGAAGTTTGAATTATGGCGAAAGCAACAGTAGTAAAGAAACACAATGGCGGAACAATCGCACAAAATAAACGTGCCCGTCATGATTATTTTATCGAAGAAAAATTTGAAGCTGGCCTGTCACTTCAAGGTTGGGAAGTAAAATCCTTACGTGCTGGGCGCATGACTTTGACGGAAAGTTATGTCATTTTCAAGAATGGCGAAGCATTTTTACTTGGCTCACAAATTCAGCCTTTATTATCGGCTTCGACCCATGTGGTACCTGAAGCAACACGTACCCGTAAGTTATTGCTCTCCCGACGCCAGCTTGAACACCTAATGGGTGCAGTTAACCAAAAAGGTTACTCATGCGTTCCTTTAGCGTGTTACTGGAAAGGTCATTTAGTTAAACTAGAAATTGCGCTTGTGAAGGGTAAACAGCTTCATGACAAACGTGCAACTGAAAAAGACCGCGATTGGCAACGTGATAAAGCTCGTATATTTCATAAGTAATAAAAAAACCTTTAAAGTTAACTTTAAAGGTTTTTTTATGTCACTTTGAATTTAGCAAAATTTTAAATTGCCATAACAGTTTGGTGCAAAAGATTGATTTTTAAGTTGCAAATCTTTCAATGGGAAATTCACAATTGTATTGGGTAATTTAACCTCACCAACTGCTAAGTCTTCACCAAACAAACAATTTAAAAGATTACATCTCACTGGGTTTGCGGTTAAATAAGCGCTAATTGGATCTACCACCTGCTTTAAAACATCATTAGTTATCTCAATTTGTTTACTTGGCGTAACATTGCCAATATCAATTTCATCATCAAAAGCCATCCACCACCCCCGTTCTGCTGCTGCATCTGCACCTGGCCAAAATATTTGTTGGCCTTGCAAAGAAAGCGAGAAAGGATTGTTTAATTCAATTTTATGAATGAATCCTAAGTTTTGATCAACTGTGAGCGCCGCTCTTAATCCGGTAATGCTGCCCGTTACATTTTTTTGTAAATTTAATAGACCAAGTGCTGCATTAATAGAAGCTTTCAGATCTCCAGAGAAATTAAGCTGATCGATATTTGCTACCCCGTTCAGCATGACATTATTCATTCGTGAACCAGAAATCACTTGCCCGTTGATCACAATAGGTGCAGTGGTCTGTTGTAATTGCAAATTATAATCAGACGAGTTAAATCCTAAAGGAATACAAATCCCGATACATGCATTAACAGTCCCATCAATGGTCTTGCCTGTATCTTGATAAGACATATTACGGGCAGCGGTATAAGCTAAACCAGTGGTATCTTTAATTTTCATGTAACCACTTAAGCTATTAATTCCATTTGGTGTTTCTGAATTTTCAAGCCCCATAGTCAGCAGTCCCATAACCTTTTCAGCACTTAAACGAAAACCTTTAATTTCTCTTAAAGCTGCGCTGTCTGGATTTTTAATTGCAAATTCAATAAAGGGATTACTAAAAACAGCAGAAGAAGAAGCTCGACCATCACTTGTATCACTTAAGCCACTTAAACTTAAGTTATCAATATCAATATCACACCCACCTAAACCGTTTACTCCTCCACATCCTAATTGCAACTTATTAATATTGGCATTTAGCTCAAGATTTGCCTCTAAACCCAATTTATAAAAGCCAATATTTTGCTGGTTCATCGAAGCATCAGCTTGTTTTGGGTCGGTATAGGTAAATGAAAATAATGCTTGAGCTTCAACTTTAGAAAGTTCTGAATCACTTAGAGGAACAAGATTTGCAGATTCTAAATTGGCATAGCTTAAAGTAGCCCAACTTAGACAAAGAGCTGTTAAAAAAATTTTCATGATTATTCCATTTTTTTATTTATTAAGTTTTGGACATCATTGTCCAAATAAACCATTTGGTAAAAAATAATCAAAAAAGAACAAAAAAAATACAACGTTTTTGTAATTAGATTAAAAATTAAATATTTATTTATATAAAATCAAATGCTTATTTTAACTTATGCGATAAAGTAATCCAGCAATATATTCACCAAACCATTTAGCTGTATCCAAATCGCCTTGTGGGGGAGTAACTTCAACAGGGGCGTTATCGGACTGTGTCATTAAGCCTAAACAACTCGATAATCGGTTTAAATCTTTTTCACTATGCCCTGTAGTCATTAAAGGCAAACCTGACCAAAGCATGCCATGTTGCATTGCAAAAATATTTAATTGTTGTAATACCGCTAGTTTATCGCCGCTCAAACCACCCGAATTTGCAAAGCCAGCCGCAAGCTTGCCTTGCCACAAACGTTCTTTCCAACGTTTAGAAGTACTGTCCATAAACTTTTTAAAGTCGGCAGTCATACTTCCCATATAGGTAGGCGATCCAAAAATAATGCCTTGTGATGCATCAAGCGCATCCCAATCAATATGTTCAATATTCATGAGATGTACTTTCACCCCCATCACCTCTGCACCAGCAGCAATAGCAGAAGCCACCTTGGCGGTATGACCATATGGACTGTGGTAGACAATAGAGAGATGTTTTTCAGGCAAAGACATAAGATTAAAATTTTGAGCGATTTTTTCTATTTTATCATTTTATTAGCGCTTGCTAAACCTACATCTATAAATATGAAATACAAGCGTTTCAATACACTTCACAATCGTAATATCTTACAGCTCAATAAAAACTCTCTTACTTTGTTTAATTATTAACAAAGTAAGAGAGTGAATGTACTTACTGTTTATAGAGCTTATATAAAAACAAAGGTAGCCATACGTCCAGTCTTCGCATCACGGCGATAAGAAAAATATTCATCGCTCTGTTGATAAGAACATTGGTCTCCGCCTAAAACCTGTTGCACACCTAGACTCTGCAAAATAAAACGCGCAATTGCATATAAATCTGCATGAAATTTATTTGGAGCAGCTCCCTCAACAAAAGCTATTTCCAACTCAGGATACTTGTCGCAAAAAGCAGCCTTTACTTCAGCCCCAATTTCAAAACAAGGTTGGCTAATCGCAACTCCTAACCATGCCCAAGCTGGAGGGTTCTGCATAGCAGCAACCGTATTTTCAACAATCCCTCCTGCTAAACCACGCCAACCCGCATGCAAGTTTGCGACTTCCGTACCCTCTGCATTTCCTAACACGACAGGTAAACAATCAGCGGTCATCATCATTAAAGCATAACCTTTGGTTTGAGTGACTAAACCATCACCGATTAATGCCTTAAAAGGAATTTGTTCATTTACTGTATGGCAAATCGTACTATGTGTTTGAGTCATCCATGTCATTTTTTTAACACCGAACTGGGCAAACTCATCTAACAATATCATGCGATGTTGCTGAACACGTTGTGCCTCATCATTGACATGTAAAGCCAGATTAAAGCCAGACAACTCAAGTTGATCCGTTGGTAATGCCAAAGGATGATGAACACGCGTTTGCCCTACATATACGCCTTGAGGTAGTCCTTGAACAAATTCCATATACGCGTCCTTAATATGCAGCGTTTTCTGAACGTAACACATTCACTAAATGTGTAAAATCTTCAGGCCACGGCGCTTCAAATAGCATTTCTTCACCAGTACGAGGGTGTTTTAAACCCAATTTCGCTGCATGCAATGCTTGGCGTTTAAAACCACGCAAAGTATCAATGAGTAATTCAGATGCCCCTGCAGGTACACGTACACGGTTCATATAAATCTGATCACCGATCAGTCCATAACCGATATAACTAAAATGCACACGAATCTGATGAGTTCGACCTGTTTCAAGACGGGCTTGTATACGGGTAAAATCTTTAAAACGTTCTTTTACATTGTAATGGGTCACGGCGTCGCGCCCACCAGGTAAAATCGCCATTTTCACACGGTCAACCGGATGACGTTTGATAGGTTCATCAATAGTACCGCCAGCAATAACATTTCCATAAACAACTAAGTCGTATACGCGGTAAACCGATTTATTTGCCAACTGTTTACTTAAAGAAAATTGTGCTTCAAGACTTTTGGCAACGACTAACAAACCGCTGGTATCTTTATCAATACGATGTACTAAACCAGCGCGGGAAAGTTCCGACAATTTTGGGAAATGGTAAAGCAAGGCATTCACTAAAGTTCCAGAACTATTACCAGCCCCTGGATGTACCACCATGCCGACTGGTTTATTGATGACTAAAATGTCGTCATCTTCATAGACAATATTAAGTGGAATGTTTTCAGGTTGACTCGTAGTTTGAGCTTCGAGCTCAACTTCGAGTGTAAGCAGTTCTGTCCCTTCACAACGGTGCTTTGGTTTGACAATGTTACCATTCACCAACAGATGGCCATCCTTCAACCATTGTTTAAGCTTTTCACGTGAAAACTCATTCCATACCAAGGCTGCTACCTGATCGATGCGTTGTCCCAGATAGCTTTCATCTAGCTGAACTTGCAACGATAAACGTGTTGCAGTTGTATCAGAAGTATGGTTATCTGCATCCTCAGAATCTTCAAGTAAATTGAAGTCGGTTTCAGATAAGTTTGTGTTTGAAGATTGTGCTGAAGTCATTTGATCATTGAGATAAAAGTGGTTTAATAGCGCAATTGTAGCTCATTGCCCAACATAACAGAGGAGTTTTTATGTCGCTACCACGTTATAAAATTACGATGCTTGCCTTATCTTTAGGTTTAGCGTCTGCATTTGTGGGCTGTAGCAGCAATCCAAGTAAAAAAGAAGTGGTCGATAGTGGCCCACAATCTAGTGAACAAGCTTACTTCGAAAAGGCCCAAAAGTCGCTTGACCGTGGTCAATATCTTGATGCGACCAAGTCTTTAGAAGCAATCGATACTTATTATCCGACCGGACAATACGCACAACAAGCACAACTTGAACTTCTATATTCAAAATTTAAACAAAAAGATTATGAAGGCGCGATTGCCTTAGCGGAACGTTTTATTCGTTTAAATCCTCAGCATCCAAATGTGGATTATGCTTATTATGTTCGTGCTGTAGCGAATATGGAGCAAAACTACGACAGTTTGATGCGCTATACATCTTTGCAACAATCTCATCGTGATGTGAGCTATTTAAAAGTTGCTTATCAGAATTTTGTTGATTTAATTCGTCGTTTTCCAAGTAGCCAATATTCTGTTGATGCCGCTCAGCGCATGAAATTTATTGGACAAGAGCTTGCTGAAAATGAAATGACCGCTGCACGCTTTAACGTTAAGCGTAAAGCTTGGATCGCTGCTGCAGAGCGTTCTCAATGGGTAATTGAACATTATCCACAAACTCCTCAAGTTCCAGAAGCTTTAGCAACTTTGGCATATAGCTATGACAAATTAGGCGATAAAGCCACGTCACAACAATATATTGAAGTTTTAAAACTCAATTATCCTAACCTTGTGAAAAAAGACGGTACGGTTAACATGCGTGCTGC
Source organism: Acinetobacter calcoaceticus (assembly GCF_900520355.1). Classification (NCBI taxonomy): domain Bacteria; kingdom Pseudomonadati; phylum Pseudomonadota; class Gammaproteobacteria; order Moraxellales; family Moraxellaceae; genus Acinetobacter; species Acinetobacter calcoaceticus. The sequence continues at coordinate 3,045,857 of NZ_LS999521.1, forward strand.
CCGTAAAGAAGGCAACTGGATTAACCGTGCAACTTTAGGTATTTTCGGTCGTGAATCTACTGCCGCAACACCAGAAAGCACAAGTGAATCAGAAGCTCCAAAACGTGGCTTCCTTAATCGTGTTAGCTTCGGTTTAATTGGTAATTCAGATAAAGAAGAAACTGCTGAGCCAGAGCAAACACAAGTTGAAGCACCAAAGTCAGAACGTAGCTGGACAAACCGTTTAAGCTTCGGTTTATTAGACAAATCTGAGCCACAAGCAGCAGAAAATACAACTGTTGTCCCTACTGTTAGTTCTACGGATGGATCAACTGACTCTCAATCAGATGATGCAACACAAGGTACAAACGACGCTGCTCAATAAGTTTCAAACTTTAAAAGCACCAACAAACAGGCAAGTGATACCACTTGCCTGTTTGTTTTTATAAAAAATTAAAATATTTATTGTGTAGATCTTGCCTCATCATGTCAGAATATTCTGAATTACTCTCTCATCAGTTTTAATACGGTTATCTGAATTATGGCAATTCCACAACATACGATTGATCAAATTTTAGATCGCACAGATATTGTCGATTTGATTGGTCAGCGTGTGAAACTGAAAAAGACGGGACGTACATATTCCGGCTGTTGCCCTTTTCATCAAGAAAAATCCCCATCGTTCCATGTCTATCGAGACAAGCAGTATTATCACTGCTTTGGCTGTCAGGCTAATGGTAACGCGATCCGTTTTCTGATGGATATTGATAACCGAAACTTCATAGATGTTATGAAGGAGTTATCGAGTAGCGCTGGAGTCGAATTACCCAAAGATAATACCGAAAATAAAAAACTGTCTTATACCCGTCAGGTGACGAAGCCACCAGTTGCTAAAGCAAGTACGGCGGAGCCCGCGGTTCCTCAGCAATCAATAGATGAAAGTTATAACACGCTTGAACCTGTATTTTTTGATGACCCTTTTGCCCAATTTGAACAGCCTTTTAACTTTGAGGAACCAGTTCAAGAAGGTAATTTATATGACTTACTGGAAAATATTGCTCAGTTCTATGAACATCAGTTACCTAATAGTCAAAAGGCAAAAAAATACTTTAAACAACGTGGTTTAAGCAATCAGACTATTCAATTTTGGCGCTTGGGCTATGCGCCAGAAGACTGGCAACACTTAGAAAAAGCTTTTCCTTATGACATTGATGGTTTAAAACAACTTGGACTTATCCGTTCAAGCGATAATGGTCGTGATTTTGACTTATTACGTGACCGTGTCATTTTCCCCATCCGAGACCCTAAAGGTCGCGTCGTTGGTTTTGGTGGTCGTGCTTTAAATGATGAGATCAAGCCCAAATACATTAACTCGCCAGACTCAGAAGTCTTTCATAAAAATCAGCTACTTTACGGGCTTTATGAAGGTAGAAAACTCAAATCTAGCGACTGGTTAATGGTTGAAGGCTATATGGATGTCATTGCGCTTCAGCAGTATGGCATTACAGGGGCTGTAGCGACTTTAGGAACTGCAAGTAATACAGAACACCTTAATATTTTATTTAAACAAAATAGCCGTATTACTATTGCTTTTGATGGTGATGCTGCGGGTCAAAAAGCAGCACGTAGAACTTTAGAAATTGCTTTACCACTTCTCAATGATGGTCGCGAACTCAAATTTTTCGTACTACCGAATGATCATGACCCCGACTCTCTGATCCGTCGTGAAGGGCTTGAAAATTTCCAAAAACTATTACAACAAGCCCCTCTTTTGTCTGATTTTGTCTTTGCTCATTTAACAGGTCAACACGACATTAGTACCCCTGAAGGCAAAAGCTTGGTCATGGGAGAACTCAGAGAACTGACTGAACTATTACCCAAACAGGGTTCGTTCCGTTATTTACTCAATCAATCTTTCCGTGAAAAACTCGGATTGGGTAAACGTTTTACACCACAAATCAGCCATGATGCCTCGCTCTCATTTAACATTCATACTAAAGATGAAGACTTTGCGATTGCAATTTTGATGCACCACCCTTTTCTTTATATTCATTTTGAAGGGTTACGTGCCTATATTCATCAATATGAGCTGTTGGCAAAAGTACTGGCTATTTTAAATCGTATTTTTGATGACTTACCTGATGATCAAGAGCTAGCAACTTATTATGTGCTCGGCGCTTGTAGTAGTTATTGTCATGAAATTGCCGATATTATGCAAAGAACCAATATTCAGGCATTAACACAAGCACCTGAAGTGGCAGATAAGTTAGCCCAAGAATATGCTTTAGGCCTAAAAGAAAGGTATTTACGTCAGAAGCTTAAGTCACCGATTTCTCTGATTGAATCAAGAAATTTAAGACAACAGCTTAATGAATTAACCAAACAAATTAGTTTAAGACTGTTATCTTAATGTTTTGGCTTACGCTCATGATCAAACACATCCTGTAAATGCTGTTGTAACCATTCAAAATAATCAGGATTTTCTGCCTTAGCAGCTTCGCGTAGCAAGATAGATGTTGGATGCATAAGCTTTTGCGTCAAACGATGCGCGAATTGCTGTAAGACCTGCTCAGCATTCTCACCGTGATGCAAAGCCTCTAATGCATGAGTAAGCTCTTGTTGACTAACTTCTTCACTATGTTGGCGGTAAGCATGAATTGTGCTGCCTGCCTCTTTAACTTTTTGATGAGTAATAAGCTGAGTAGCTAATTGATTCACCATTACTTCCGCTTCAACAGCCGCCTGACGTCTTTGAGCGAGGTTTTCTTCAATCACACTTTGTAAATCATCAACCCCATACAAATAGACACCATCAAGCGCTTCAATTTTAGGATCTATATCACGGGGCACAGCTAAATCAACCATTAACATTTGTTGATAGCGACGTTTCTTTAATGCGGCCTTAACATCCTGATAAGCAATCACTTGATATAAACTACCAGTACAGCTCGACACAACATCAGCACGATACAAGTTTTCAGCCAATGTTGAAAAATCAATAATTTCAACTTCAACCTGATGTGAAATCTCTTGAGCCAGTTGGTCAGCACGCTCACGGCTACGATTACAAATAATAATTTTGGCGACGCCCATTTCAGCCAAATGTTTAGCAACCAAGGTATTCATCTCACCCGCCGCGACGACCATCACAGTAATTTTTTCGGGTTTACTAAAAACCTGTAAAGCTAATTGTGCAACTGCATACCCCATCGAAACGGCATGGCTGCCCACCGCAGTTTCGGAACGTACACGTTTAGCAGCATAAAAAGCATATTCAAAAACACTGTTTAATTCAGGAGAGACCGCTTGGGCTTCTTTAGACAATGCTAAAGCACTTTTCACCTGCCCTAAAATTTGCGGCTCACCTAGCATGAGAGAGTCTAGACCACTCGCTACTCGCATTAAATGTGTAATTGCCTGCGTGTTCTCGTAACGATAAACATGATGAACTAAGTGCTTTACATCAATATTATTGGCATCGGCTAACCATTTCAGAAGGCTTTCGGCATTTTCCGCCATGGCATAAACTTCTGTGCGGTTACACGTCGAGACGACCACCAAATCCTTTAAGCTTTGGTTATGGTTTTGTTCGGCTAGCAAACGACTTAATCGCTCTGCATTGAAAGCAATTTTTTCGCGGAGTTCGACAGAAGCTGTTTGATGGTTGACACCCAATGCAAAGAAAGACATATCAGATCATCATTTCGCTAAATTTATGCTATTGTGCAACATCGGTGTCATAAAAAGCATTACTTTGGATCAATAAAAATTGCGTCAAATGAATAGCCGTATTAATTTTAACGGTGCTTCGATAAGACAGTATTCTACCACATTCTTATTGTTAGGTAGCATGTCCTCGCATGTCTATGCACGTCCTGTGCAAGAGACCTATACCGTGCATTCATTTGATCAGGCATTAGAGCAGACTATGGTCGCTGAATTTGCGCTGGCTTATGATGATATTCCTAACGCTTTGCACAATTACACAGTGCTCGCAATTAAAAGTAACTCTACTTCAATTAAACAGCGAGCTTTGGACGTTGCCCTTGAATATAATGATTTTCAAGCCGCTTTAAACATTGCTACACATTGGGTAGCCCAAGAACCCAAAGATGTGCCTGCTTTATTCTATTTGTCACATATTGCCTTAAAAACACATGAATACCAGCTTGCTGCTGAAACATTAGATAAAATTTTAAAAATAGATCCAACTGCCGATTTAGAACAAATTTTAGCGAGTATTGCCCCGGAAAACGCTCAAGATCGAGATGTATTATTAACAGCTTTACGTTCTAGTGCAGAAAAAGACAACCCTTCTATTTTAGCCCTCATCGCCAACTTAGAAGCCCAAAATGGCCAATTAGAATCTGCTTTAACCAACATTAACAAAGCATTACGCCGACGTCCTAAAGTGACGAGCTTTATTTTAATGAAAGCAAATCTACTCATTGCTCTTAGCGATCAAGAAGGTGCGCTTAAATGGTATGCAAAATCCAGCCGTAAATATAAGAAAAATTTAGACATTCGTTTAGCTGAAATCCGCTATCTCATACAACTTAATCAATCTCAACTGGCTTTAGAAAAGCTTGAAAATGTTATAGAAGCTAATCCTAAAGCTGAAGAAGCATTGTTTATTGCAGGCTTAACCAGTATCGATTTAAAGCAATATGACAAGGCAGAACAATATCTTGTAGACCTACGAAACTCTGCAAAATATCAAAATGAAGCCTATTACTACTTAGCAATTAATGCTGAACGTAAACAGCATTATGAAACCGCAAAAGCTTACTATCGTTTGGTTGATGGCAGTTTATACGTAGTTTCCAGACGCAATCTGATTGCAATATATGATAAACAAGAAAACTTAAATGATGCTTTACGGTTCCTCACTCAAGAACGCGTAAATTATCCCCAACACGCAAGTTTCTTATATCAAGCTCAAGCTGAAATCTTAAAGAAAATGGGCAATAAAAAAGCTGCTTTAAATTTATTAGATGAAGCGATAAAGAATTTACCGGATGATCCGGAACTCATTTACGCAGAAGTTTTATTACTTGATCCATATACTGACCGCGATAAACTCGACAAAACATTAAAGCAATTATTACAACTTGAGCCTAACAGTCCAACTTACCTAAATGCATATGCCTATACACTAGCCTTACAAAATCGTAGGTTAAAAGAAGCACGTCAATATGCAGAGCAAGCTTTAGAATATGCACCGGAACAAGCTTCTATTCTGGATACGCTTGGCTATATTGCATTTTTACAGAATGATTATGAAGCTGCGGCGGAGGCTTTAGGTAAAGCTTATGAACTTAGCCATAATATAAATATTGGCGTTCGTTATGCTAAAGCATTGTATATGCAAGGATCATTAACTCAATTTAGCGCTGTGTTACAACAACTGAAACAAAAACATGCCAATGATCCACAATTACAACAGCTTGATGCGTTAATTTTACCTACATCTGCAAAAAAGAGTTAAATATATGAGCAAATTTGCCCAACTGTGCACAGCGATCTGTGGGTCAAGTGTATTATTTCTAACCGGTTGTCAGCATTTTACTCAACCTAAATCCGCGGTTACCCAACAAGTTCAAGACGAAAAACACTTTAATTTACAAGGTAAGATTGGGGTTCGCACGCCCCAGCAAACTGGTAGTGCTTTTTTCACTTGGGTTCAACAACAAGATAATTTTGATATTGAATTAAGCGGCATTTTAGGGGTAGGAAAAACCCAAATTCAGGGCAAACCTGGCGAAGTGAAGTTAAATAGTGCAAAAACTGGATTAATTACTGCCGCCTCTCCAGAAGAACTTTTAGAGCGTGCAACGGGTTGGCAAGCACCCATTACTCATTTAACGAGCTGGATTTTGGCTAAACCTGCAACGTTAAGTGCTCAGATCACTAAAGATAATGAAAATCGTGTAAACCAACTCATTGAAGACGGCTGGACAGTTAATTTCAGTTATGATGGCGAACAAACTTTGCCAAACAAACTAGTTTTAAAGCAAGCTCTTGCTGAAGATAAAGAAAACCGTATTACAATGGTCATCCAAAACCGCTAAGTCTAATTATATAAATCTATGATTCGAGTTCCTTCTCCAGCTAAGCTCAACCTGTTTTTACATATTACAGGACGTCGTGAAAATGGTTATCATGAATTACAAACCATTTTCCAACTCATTGATTTATATGACTGGATGATATTTACCCCCACTCTGGATGAACAAATCGAAATTGATGGATTGAGTGAAGTTCAACCTGAAGAAAACCTGATTTATCGGGCTGCTCAAATACTAAGACCGCATGCAAAAAAAATCTGCGGTCTAAACATCAAAATTGAAAAAAATATTCCAATGGGTGCTGGTCTGGGCGGAGGTTCATCCAATGCTGCCACAACCCTGATTGTGTTAAATCAATTATGGGAATGTGGCCTCAATCAAGAACAACTTGCAGACTATGGTGTAAAGCTTGGTGCCGATGTTCCTATTTTTATTTATGGTAAAAATGCATGGGCTGAAGGTATTGGTGAACATTTATCATTCATAGACTTAGATCAAAAACAGTTCATTATTTTAAAACCTGATTGTTTTATCAGCACTCAATTGCTTTTTTCACAAAAAACATTGACAAGAGACTCTAAGACCACTAAATTTTGCGCCTATCAGTTAGAACCTTCTAATTTTGGAAATAACTTTGAGCCATTAGCTCGACAGTTTTACCCTGAAGTAGAAGAAGCAATGCGATATTTAGACCAGTTTGGTCAAGCAAAGCTTACAGGTACAGGTGCTTGTGTTTTTATTGAAGTAACGAATGAAATGAATATTGATGAAATTCTTAACCATTCGCCATGTAAATCTTACTTGGTAAATAGTTTAAAAGAATCTCCTCTTAATCATTTTAAGGTTACACGTTAGGGGCGTCGCCAAGTGGTAAGGCACCGGGTTTTGATCTCGGCATCCGTTGGTTCGAATCCAGCCGCCCCTGCCAACCTCACCTGTAATGATGATTATATTAGGGGCGTCGCCAAGTGGTAAGGCACCGGGTTTTGATCTCGGCATCCGTTGGTTCGAATCCAGCCGCCCCTGCCATCATATATATCATCGAATTTAGGGGCGTCGCCAAGTGGTAAGGCACCGGGTTTTGATCTCGGCATCCGTTGGTTCGAATCCAGCCGCCCCTGCCATTCTCTTATTTTAAAGACAGACTTAATTGCTATGCTTTTTGTTGATTAATCTTGACATTGCATTGCAAAAATATTAAAGTTCTGCCGCATTAGGGGCGTCGCCAAGTGGTAAGGCACCGGGTTTTGATCTCGGCATCCGTTGGTTCGAATCCAGCCGCCCCTGCCATCTATTTAATTACATACCAACCGCCAAGGGTGCTTCATGCCCAATCTTGTCGTTTTTAGTGGAAATGCTCATCCACAGTTCGCTCAAAAAGTCGTAAGTCACTTACATATCCCTCTAGGTGCTGCATCAGTCGGTCACTTTTCTGATGGAGAAATTTCAGTAGAAATTACTGAAAATGTTCGTGGTAAAGACGTATTTATCGTTCAGCCTACTTGTGCCCCTACCAATGATAACCTTATGGAAATCTTGGTTATGGCAGATGCTTTGCGTCGTGCAAGTGCTGGTCGTATTACAGCCGTTATCCCTTATTTTGGTTATGCTCGCCAAGACCGTCGCCCACGTTCTGCACGTGTGCCGATTACAGCTAAAGTTGTTGCAGACATGCTTACCACTGTTGGTATTGATCGTGTCGTAATGATTGACTTACATGCTGACCAAATTCAGGGTTTCTTCGATATTCCAGTCGACAACATCTATGGTACTCCTGCTTTGCTTGCTGACTTACGTCAACAATCGCATGATAACCTTATGGTGGTTTCTCCTGACGTTGGTGGCGTAGTACGTGCTCGTGCCGTTGCCAAACAGATGGGTGACATCGATTTAGCAATTATTGATAAACGTCGTCAAAAAGCCAATGAATCGCAAGTTATGCATTTAATTGGTGACGTAAAAGATCGTGATTGCGTTATCGTAGATGACATGGTTGATACTGCCGGTACATTGTGTAAAGCAGCTGATGCGCTTAAGCAATTTGGTGCACGCCGTGTAGTTGCATACGCAACTCACCCTGTACTTTCTGGCAAGGCTATTGAAAACTTACGTAATTCAGTTATTGATGAATTAGTTGTCACTGACACTATTCCTCTTTCTGAAGAAGCATTAACCTTGGGCAAAATCCGTCAGGTTTCTGTTGCTAGCATGGTTGCTGAAACGATTCGTCGTATTAATAACGAAGAATCTATCAGTGCGATGTTCGATAGTTTATAATACTGCAGCTTTTATGAACCCTGGCCTTGGCTGGGGTTTTCTATCACTAAACTGGTCGCAAGTTTAGTCTATTTAACTTTAATGAGGATTTACTCATGTCAAACTTCGTATTAAACGCTCAAGCGCGTGCTGAAGACAAACAAGGGAAAGGTGCGAGCCGCCGCCTTCGTCACGAAGCATTAATTCCAGCTATCATTTATGGTGGCGATGCTGAGCCTGTAGCTATTACTTTAGAACTTCGTCAGCTTGTAAAAGCTTTAGAAAACAATGCTTTCTTTGAAGAAGTTATAGAAATCCAAGTGGGCGACAAAGTTGAAAACGTTAAAATCCAAGCGTTACAACGTCACCCAGCTAAAAATACTCCTATGCACGCTGACTTCAAACGCGCATAAGTGTTGAAAGGCGTAGATTAGTGTCAAATATTTCGCTAATTGTTGGTTTGGGCAATCCTGGTTCAGAATATGCCCAGACCCGCCATAATGCAGGCTTTTGGTTCATTGAACAGCTTGCTAATAAATATGGCATTACATTAAAAAATGATCCGAAATTTCACGGAATCAGCGGACGTGGTAATATAGAAGGACACGATGTCCGTCTACTTCTACCCACTACATTTATGAACCGTTCTGGACAAAGTGTAGTTCCATTTGTAAAATTTTATCAAATTGCTCCCGAAGCAATTTTGATTGCTCATGATGAACTTGATATGAACCCTGGTGTAATTCGTCTTAAAACAGGCGGTGGACATGGTGGTCATAACGGTTTACGTGACATTGTTCCTCATATTGGTCCAAATTTTCATCGTTTACGTATTGGTATCGGACATCCTGGCTCGAAAGAGAGAGTTTCAGGTCACGTACTTGGCAAAGCACCAAGTAGTGAACAAAGTCTGATGGATGCAGCAATTGACCATGCCCTCTCTAAAGTGAAACTTCTTGTTCAAGGTCAAGTTCCACAGGCCATGAATCAAATTAATGCGTATAAACCCACTTAAATTGTTGAACAATCAAGCTTGCTATCTTGCTTTTTTAGGAGCAAAATGCGCATCAGTCACTTTGCCCACAGCAAAAGAGCTATAGATTTCACCATAAGATCTTAATCTTAGGTCTACTCAGGAGACGCTAGCCATGCTATCTCGTTTATTAAAATGCAAAATTCACCGTGCAGTTGTAACCCATGCTGAACTTCACTATGAAGGTTCTTGTGCAATTGATGGCGTATTGATGGACTTAGCTGGTATTCGTGAATATGAAGAAATTCATGTTTGGAATGTAACTAATGGCAAACGCTTCACGACCTACGCGATTCGTGGTGAAGATAACTCTGGAATTATTTCAGTAAATGGCGGCGCTGCACATCAAGCAGATGTCGGCGATTTAGTGATTATTGCTACGTTTGGCGATTTTACTGAAGCTGAAGCAAATATTCATAAACCACGTTTGGTATATGCAAATCCAAATAATACAGTTAACCACACAGCGAATTGTATTCCTGTTCAAGTTGCTTAACTTATTCTAAGAATAAAAAAAGCCCGCATTGACGGGCTTTTATAATTTTATAAATCCTAAATAGTTCCTTCCCACCAGTTCTTTTGCTGTTTGCAATTTAAAGGTTGAAGTTGTTCTCCTCGTAAATCAAATAGAATCGCCTCTCCTTTTGGGTTTACTTTAAATTCGGCATATTTGGCTTTTTCATAACATTGAGCTAGACCTTCTGCAAATAAGAAACTGCGAGATGCAGGATACAAAGCCTGAAAACGATTTTCAGGATTTTTTAAAATTAAACTTTGCCCAGCATATGAATTATTGATATCTAAAATTGTACGAACTACACGATTTTTTGAATCCAAAATAACTTTTGCTGGAATGGAAGAACGATTAAAAATCACTTGATCTAAAGCTTCGCTCTCACTCCCTGCAAGAGCTTTGAGAGATTGTAAATTTAATTCATAAGCCAGTGCCATATAGTCACCTTGTAAAATTGAACGAGGATCAACTGGTTTAAGCTCAATGAAAATACTTTTACTATGGCGCAGATGCCACTCATTTTTTGCTACCAATCCTGCAAAGAACAATATGGTAACTAGTGCAAGAATAAGAGAAAAATATTTCTTCATCCTTTCTCTCCTTCAATAAGATCATTTTTATTTTCATGTTGAAGTAGCCCATACAAAGCTAACAATACAAAACCAGAAATAAAAATTGATGCACTCTTGGCTAGAAAAGTTATTTGCAAGTTGTAATAGAGCTGCCAGAACACTAAAACAAATACAGCCAAGGTAACTCCATAAACAATATAATCTTTCTTTTTTAAAGCCCAAGTTAAAATAATAAATAGAATGAAAATTTCAAAATAGCCCATTGCAATAAGCAATATGCCAAAAATTAAAAAGGCAAAAAATGCTGTTCCTTTAAGCTGTTTATACAAATAAAAAGAACTAAAGCACAATAACCAAAGACTAGGTAATAGATAGAATATCCATAATTTCCGGTCTATCGAATCATCTAGAGCCAACCCCATAAAAGTATCAAAGAAAGAAGCTACCACAACTACCGCAAGCATACACAAATAGATACTACGCTCATATTGAACTATCGATAGACCCTTCGGCAAGAATACAAAACTAAAAACAAAATAGCTGAGCAGGGTTAAATTTAAATATGCCTGGACAGAATCTACTGACCACAATGAATGATCCATTTGTAGTAAGTAAATAAATGCTATGCCATAAGTAGCGAGCATTTGAATTAAAATAAAGAACCAATGGGGTTTGAGAAAATAGCTGATACAGAGAATAAAAATCTGTGCAATTAGCACCCATAACATCTGATCTGTTTCAGACCCTAGATGAAACAAAAAAGCGATTTGACCACTTATAAATAAACAATAGGCAAATTGCCGAATGAAGTAGTGTTGGGATTTTTTCAATAAAACAAAAGCTATAACAACAAAAATGACTCCTATAATTAATGAAATAGTTTCCCAAAATACTAATGTAAAAGCCCCGAGTGCTAGACCTGCAAGCCAAGCGCCAATTGCTAAAGGAATCACATAAAAGCGGCTTTGACGAAAGATTTTTATTAAAAAATAACTAATTAATGCAAACCAGATAAAAATAATGCCAGCAATGAATAAAAAAATGAATTCATTTGAATCTTTAAATAAGTCATTGATCCTATCTACAAGCCATATTGTTGCAGTCACACCAAGAACAGCGGCCATTAAGCTGGCACATAATTGATCATCTTTTTTGAAGAAATAATAAAAAACAATTATTCCTGAAAAGAAAGCCGAAATCAGGTAAGGAATATTTTCACTTGATAAATATTGGATCATTCCAATTATTGAAATGACGGCAAACCAAGCGATAAAGACGAAACGTAAAGCACGATACTTGTTTATACATAGCCCAAATTCTATAAGGCTTAATAAATTTAAAGCAAACAGATATAAATAAGGAAATTTTTCTAACCAAAAAGTCTGCTTAAAAAATAAAAAAAGTGTAAGTTGGCTAGTAATACAAATTAAAGCAAAAATACCAATATTTGGTCGATATAGCCACGGTAGTAAAAGTAATGTCCAAATTAAGAAAAGCAAATAACTGTCTGCCCCAGTCTGATAGACCTGCCCGATTACAGCCAAACTTAAGCCGACCATCAAGCCACAAACACCATGTAAAGTCTGCCTAACTCCTTCAATTAAAGTATCTTTTATGCTGAACCATGCTGTCACAAGTAAGATAACTGGCGGGATAACCAATTGAATACTGTCCGGAAGCATTAACCAGTTAGCAGCAATTAAATAAAGAATACTGACCGCCATAAATACATAACTGAAAAGATGGAGATGCTGAATAAATAAAGTATTCCTAAGGGGATAATCATCTCTTATCTGCATGAAACACCTATTTTATTTATAATTTTCTATAAAAAACATAACATTCCATTTTCATATCAACAAGTAAGCTCTTGTTAAAAAGCCTTTTTCTGTTTGTGAAAATACTTATTCATAAAGAAACTTAGCATTCTACAAATGCATCTAGCCAATTTTATCAAGCGCGCTATAATAAAACCCATCGCTTCAGGGCGGGGTGTAATTCCCCACCGGTGGTAAAGTTAATTTTTAGTGATAGATTAACAAGCCCACGAGCTTAAATTATGTAATTTGAGCAGATTTGGTGAAACTCCAAAGCCGACGGTATAGTCCGGATGAAAGAAGACGACGAGCTGGGATAAATCCGTTTTATTTCAGTAATAGCCTGTTTTTACATCAGTCCTGAAATGTTCAACCGTATTTTTACGAGAGCGTTTCATTATGTCTAGCTTAATTCAACCAGAAATTTTTTTCTCAGCCCTCTCTCCTGCTGAACAACGTATTCAACAAGCATTAGAAGATATTCGTCAAGGCAAACCTGTCTTGGTTATGGATGACTTCGACCGTGAAAATGAAGCAGATTTAATTGTTGCAGCCGAAACACTAACTGTTGAAACAATGGCACGTATGATTCGTGATGGCTCAGGTATTGTATGCTTATGCCTTACAGAAGAGTTAGCAGATCATTTAGAACTTCCACCAATGGTTTCTCAAAACTCAAGCCAGTTTCATACCGCTTTTACAGTGACCATTGAAGCAGCCCAAGGTGTTACGACAGGTGTTTCGGCTAAAGACCGAGTTACTACCATTCAAACTGCAATTAAAGATGGTGCTGTCGCAAGTGATCTTAACCGTCCGGGCCATGTTTTTCCTTTACGTGCACGTAGCGGTGGAGTGCTGACTCGCCGAGGTCATACTGAGGGAACAATTGATCTAGCAAGACTAGCAGGACTTAAACCTGCTGGCGTGTTATGTGAATTAACCAACCCAGACGGCACCATGGCATCAGGTATTCAAGTTTTGGCATATGCTCAAACTCATCATTTAACCGTGATTACCATTGAAGAACTTGTTCAATACCGCCAACAACACGGTATTTAAATAAAAAAAGGTTTGGCTTTAGATAAAAGCCAAACCTTCACATTAAAATTTACTAATGTTTAAGATACTTTCTTTTGTGTTGCCTGATCTTCGATATATTCCAAAAGTTCAGAGAATTGCATAATCATTGCTTTAGGCTGTGCTTGTTCAAGTTCCTCTGGTGTTCCATAACCATAAGTCACTGCTACTGCCTCAATACCATTGTGGCGAGCACCTAAAATGTCATATTGACGGTCACCGACCATTAAACATTCTTCTGAGTTTAGTTGCTCATGTTCAAGAATATAATGGATGAGTTCAGCTTTATTGGTCCGCTCACCTGTTAACTCACTACCATAAATATGTACAAAATATTGGCTTAAGTCAAAATGGTCTAAGATACGTTTTGCATAAATAGTCGGTTTAGCGGTTGCAACAAATAAACGATACCCTTCTTCTTTCAATGCATTAAGTGTTTGGGCAACCGATGGATATACTTCATTTTCAAATAAGCCCGTAACTGAAAAACGCTCACGATAAGCAAGTAAAGCTTGCTCAGCCAAAGCATCATCTTGAGTGGCTAACAGTTTTGCTAATGAAGCTTTTAAAGGGGGTCCAATTGTCCAGTCAATATTTAAATCGGCAGCCAACGGAAAGCCCAACTTATCCATTGCATAGCGAATTGAAGTATGGATACCAACTTTTGGGTCTGTTAGTGTTCCATCTAAATCAATCAAAATATGTTTTATAGCCATTCAATCACTAACCCAGTAAAGTATTTAATTCAATTGGTCGAGAGTTTAATCAAACTCTCTTATACTAACGTAAATTTAAATTGAAAAGGAAATAACCGTGCGTCCAACCGTACTTTGTTTCTCGGGTTTAGACCCTTCAGGTGGTGCAGGTTTACAAGCTGATATTGAAGCGATTGGACAAAGTGGTGCTCATGCAGCAATTGCATGTACAGCCCTCACCATTCAAAACTCACAACAAGTATTTGGCTTCGAAGCAACCTCAAAAGAACTATTATTAGCTCAAGCAAATGCCGTTGTAGATGATTTACCAATCAAATGTGTTAAGTCAGGCATGCTTGGCACTACAGATAACATTGCCGCTCTAGCTGAGTTTCTTCGTGCCCATCCAGATTATCAATATGTACTCGATCCTGTTTTGGTGGCAAACAGTGGGGGTTCTTTAGGTGATCAAGCAACTCTGGTTAAAGCTTTCGTTGAGCTTATTCCTCTAGCCACTATCATTACTCCAAATACAGTCGAATTACGTGCTCTAACGGGTGTTGAGGACTTAGAACAAGCCACCAAAAAACTTTTCGAAATGGGTGCTAAAGCTGTATTAGTCAAAGGTGGACATGAAGATACACTAGATCATATTAAAAATAGTTTATATATTAATGGTGAACTTGCGGCGAGTAGTAGCTGCCCCCGCTTAGAGGGTGAGTATCATGGATCAGGGTGTTCTTTGGCCAGTTTTATTGCAGGTCGCTTAGCATTAGGCGATTCTTTAAAAATCGCGGTACAGCATGCCGAAACGTGGTTATTTGGTGTTTTAAAGACTGCCGAGACTCCTGTAGCAAATGGGCAAAAAATACCAAAAAGATTTTAAAAATAAAAAAAGGCGCTACATGCGCCTTTTTTATTTCCCTCAATTATTGAGGAATACGTAAAACCTGTCCTGGGAAGATTTCATCTGGATCTTTAAGCATGGGTTTGTTTGCTTCAAAGATTTTTGGATACTGATTTGCATCACCGTAAAATTCTTTAGCAATTTTTGAAAGGTTATCACCAGATTTTATTGTGTAGAATTTACTTTCTGGTTCAGGAGTTGCAACGGTCATTTGATCATCTACTTGTGCTACATGATCAATATTCCCAACAATAAGAATAATTTTTTCTTTATCTGCTTGGCTTTTTACCTGTCCTTTAATGATTGCAGTATCAGTAGCACCGTTATAGGTTACAGATAAGCCTTCCACCCCTAAACCTAAGCTCTTAATTAAACCTAATAATTTATTTGCGATTTCTTGTGCAGATGGTTCTGCTGGTGTTGCTGGAGCTGGTTGTGGTTCTGCTGGCGCGGTATTTTTCTTACCAATACCTTTTACAAAATCAAAAAGACCCATCTTTTAGTCCTCATATTATTGTTTATAGTAAAGTCATTAAACTGACCCTTATTGTTATACGTGAAAAAAGATATACCTCTGCTATCAATTGAGGCTGATCTTGTAAAAATATGTATCTCTTCCTTTTATTTTACTCAAATAAAAAAAGCCACCTTCCGGTGGCCTTCTTTTTATTCAGCAATATGCGAATTAACCAAGTTTTTTAGTTACATAGTCAATTGCAGATTGAACTGTAGTGATTTCGTTTGAATCTTCATCAGGGATAGTGATGTCGAAGTCGTTTTCGAAAGACATTACAAGTTCAACTAAATCTAAAGAGTCAGCACCTAAGTCATCCATAAAAGATGCTTCGTTTTTAATCTCTTCAGCTTTAAGACCAAGTTGTTCTGCAACTGCTTGCTTAACGCGTAGTTCGATATCGCTCACAGGAATTCTCCTCATTGCTCGTGGCGTTTGATTTGCCACTAGTTTAATTGAATATAAAAATTTTTAAAAGTTATACATCAGCCCTAGGCCATGTATAAACCACCATTTACATGTAATACCGTACCGGTAATGTAACCTGCTTTATCACTTGCAAGGAAACTCACCGCATTTGCGATATCTTGTGGCGCACCTAAGCGATTTAAAGCCACTTGATCACTCATTTTTTTGCGAATTTCTTCACTAAGTGCATCTGTCATTTCTGTTGCAATGAAACCTGGTGCCACACTGTTCACAGTGATTTGGCGGCTACCCATCTCTTTTGCAAGACTGCGGCTAAACGCTTCAATACCTGCTTTAGCAGCAGAGTAGTTCGCTTGACCTGGGTTTGCAAAGTGCGCAACAACAGAACTAATATTAATAATGCGGCCAAAGCGCGCTTTTGTCATACCTTTAAGCACACGTTTAGATAAACGATATACAGCTTTTAGGTGAATGTTGAGAATGTCATCCCAATCATCTTCTGACATACGTAGTAATAAATTGTCTTTCGTGATACCCGCATTATTAACCAAAATAAGCACAGGGCCATAGTTCTGTTCAATATGAGAAACGACTGCTTCAATCTCATCGAGATTACGCACATCGAGAGCTAAACCTGCACCTTGCTCACCAAAGCTTTCACTTAACTTTTGTGCACCAGATTCAGATGTCGCAGTACCTACAACAAAATAACCGTCTTGAATAAGTTGCTGGGCAATTGCAGCGCCAATGCCCCGACTCGCGCCCGTTACTAATGCAACTTTGCGTTCTTGTGTCATGCAATTTTTCCTTCTGCCACTAAAACAGCATTTAGGGCATCTTCCATTTTACTCTTGCTATCGATAGCAAAAGCTTTTTCTATATTTGGTAAACGCTTCGCGAGATTACTCAATACTGTTCCAGGTCCACACTCAACAATGTAGTGAATACCTTGATCTTGTAAAAACTGCATCGTGTCTGTCCATTGTACAGATTGGTACAATTGAGCAGTTAACGCCTGACGCAATTGAGCAACATCGGTAGCTATTCCCGCGTTGACATTTTGTATTACAGGAATGGTAGGCAGCTCAATGGCAGTTTGTTCCAAAGCTTCTGCAAATTTTTCAGCAGCAGGTTTCATCAATGAACAATGCGAAGGAACTGACACAGGTAAAGCAATTGCCTTAGCAGACTGCTCTTTTGCCAAAGCCATCACCTGTTGTACAGATGCTGTACTTCCAGCAATCACGACTTGGCCTTGTGAATTATAGTTTGCAGCTTCTACTGAACCTTGACCTTCTGCATTCACGATTTGGCAAAGTTCAACCACTTTTTCATCAGCCAAACCAAGGATTGCAGCCATAGCCCCTTCCCCTTGAGGAACAGCACTTTGCATGAGTTTGCCACGCAAATTCACTAGTTTCACTGCATCTGCCAAGCTCATTGATCCTGCAGCAACCAAAGCACTGTATTCTCCTAGAGAATGCCCTGCAAGGTATTTAGGTGCCAGACCACCTAAATCAAGCCATACACGCCATAGAGCGATACTGGCAGTTAATAACACAGGTTGGGTATTTTCTGTTTGGTTGAGGCCTTCACCACTTTGCGCGATATGCCACAGATCGAATCCAAGCGCATCTGAAGCTTCAGCAAAGGTTTGCCCAACCCCACTAAACTGTTCTGCTAGTTCAGCAAGCATACCGACTTTTTGTGAACCTTGACCCGGAAACACAAACGCAGTTTTTGTGGCTAAAGCTACTTGTTCAAGACGTTTAGCAGACATAAGAAATCCTTTTTTGGGTTTTCACTCATTTCTGGAGCGGAAATTTAACATGTTATTTATATTTTTATAATTGCGAAAAACAACAAAAAAAGGGAGCTTTCGCTCCCATTTTTTCTATACTTAAGCATCACGCTTAATGCATATCATACAATTATTCAGCATCAGCTGCTTTAGCGAATAATTGACGACCACGGTAGAAACCGTCTTTAGTAACGTGGTGACGACGATGAGTCTCACCAGTTGCTTGGTCTACTGTTAATGCATTCTCGGTTAAAGCGTCATGTGAACGGCGCATGTCACGGCGAGAGCGACTTTTACGGTTTTGCTGAACGGCCATGATGGCTCCTTACAAAGATCGAAAAAATGGATCAGAACAAATTCAGTTGTCTTATCTCAAAATTATATCACAAATTATGAGTTAAGTTTACCCTTCAAACCTGCCAAAACATCAAACGGATTATCCCGTTTTTCTTCAACAACGTTTTGAATGGTAGGTTGATGTTTATTTTCACAAGCATCATGCTTGGGAGATAAAGGCACCAACAATAACAGTTCATCTTCTAGTAATGCGAGCAAGTTAATCGAGGCTGGCGTATCATAATCACCTTTCGTCGTAAACTCACTTTCACCTAAAACGATGAAATCAGCATCCTCATCCAAGCGCTCTATCAGTGACTCATCATCCATTAATGCAATATGAAAGTCTAAGACAAGAGGCATTTCAACGGGTTCCAAACAACGTTGGCACTCCATTGGAACTATCGTGTCCATATGACCATCCATCCACACAATGCGATGATATGCATCCATTGATAGCTTACAGTCTATGTTGATCAATTGATTATCAATTGATCCAACAGCTTCACGAGCGATACGAGCAAAGCGAGACAAGGGCAGTTGACCTGACCATGTAAAGCCTTGTTCAGCCCATTTAAACGGCTCAATCTGTGCCGGAAAGGTATTTGCTGACATAATTAAGGCGGCAATTCTACAAATTCATCGGTACTCTGTCAAAGATTAAGATACAATTTTGCACTTCTTTAGACAGAACTCGGGGTAAATTAAGCAATGCACCTGTTGCAGCCGCAACTTGAAGTTAACACTTCATCACTCGTTTGCACCCATTCAACTCATCAGAACACTCTTGTACATGACATAGTGCAACTCTCACCATGGTCAAGCTCAAAATTAGAGTCTGAGCAAGTCGATTGGCTTATTTTACACTTTAATCACTGGTTTTCCCACCATAATGTGACATTAGTTCGTGGAGATTTTGAACCAGAATATTTCCCGGCAACAAATCAGGGTCCGGCTAAAATCCAATTCGCCCATGGTTTTTTGAACAGCGCCTTGCATGAAATTAGTCACTGGTCGATTGCTGGTGAAAAACGCCGCCTCCTACCTGATCTAGGATATTGGTACGCCCCCGACGGTCGCACACAAGAACAGCAAAGTCTATTTGAACAAGTAGAAGTTAAGCCACAGGCAATTGAATGGTTATTTGCACAGTCTTTTGGTAGAAAGTTTAGAGTCTCGCTTGATAACCTGACAGGTGATAGCGGAGATGGCAAAATATTTAAAGATAATGTTTATGCTCAAGTACAACGTTACTTTTCAGGTGAAGCTAAGTTGCCACGTGATGCAGCAGCATTTATTGGTTTTATTTGCCAATGTACCCGTTCAGGTACACCGTTACAATTAAATGAATTTAAACGTGAACTCCTTGATTAATTGACAAAAAAACTACGCTAATGACTTGCCTAGATTATTTAAAAAGTCTAATACTATTTGTAACACTGGCGTGATGGAGTCTCTAAAATATGATGCATTTACATGTACATCCTGAAAATCCACAGCAACGCCTCATTAACCAAGCGGTTGAACGCATTCGTGCCGGAGATGTTGTGGTTTACCCTACCGATGCTGCCTACGCAATTGGCTGTCAAATCGGTAATAAAAATGCTATGGAACGTATTGCGCAGATTCGCGGTTTAGGGCCAAAGCATCAATATGCAATTATGTGCTGTGATTTATCTGACATTGCAACTTATGCAAAAGTTGATAATGCAACTTATCGTTTATTGAAAGCGAACACCCCAGCCATTACGACTTTTATTTTACCTGCAACCAGTGAAGTTCCACGTAGGTTAATGCATCCTAAAAAGAAAACTATCGGCTTACGTATCCCAAGTAACCCAATTTGTCAGGCTTTATTAAAAGAACTTGGTGAACCCTTACTCACTAGTACATTAATTTTACCAGGACAAGAAGATCCTTTAGACGATCCTTACGATATTGAAAATCAGTTAGATAAGCGAATTGATGTATTTATTGACGGTGGTTTCGGTACTTTAACAAGCACAAGTATTATCGACTTATCGGGTGAACATCCTGAAATTATCCGCCGTGGTATTGGCGATGTAAGTGCTTTTGAATAAGCACTTACAATTTTTACCAACAGTTTTAAAAAAAGTATTATCACTCCAAAAAATACTCTTTATTTATTTTGGATTTTTTTTACACTTTAGTCGTTAAGTAATTTATTAAAAGGCACAATTCATTTAGAATGATTTCCACTATCTGCTGTTCTTCTATTTACAGCTCTCTTTGACTTGAATAACAAGTCTCATGCTTTTGAAAATTCGCGTGGCTTATAATCGTAATGAATCAATCACTTCATCAATCCATGGAAGACGCTCCACACATCCGTGTTTTAGATGAGTGGCATGACAAGATTCCTGAAGATCTCTATATACCTCCTGCTGCATTTGAGATTTTGCTCGAACAGTTTGAAGGTCCACTAGATTTTTTAATTTACCTGATTCAAAAAAACGGTTTTGATTTAGTTCAAGTCGATATTGCGCCTATAGCAACTCAATATTTAACTTATATGGATAGTATGAAGTCTTTAAATATTGAGCTAACAGCCGATTATATGGTGATGGCAGCTTTATTAGCTGATTTAAAGTCTCGCCTACTTTTACCAAAGCCAACAATTATAAGTATTGAAAAAGATCCCAAACAGGAACTTATTGATCGACTTGAAACCTATCTACGCATTAAGCAAGCGGCTGAACGCTTAGGTCAAATGCCAATTCTTGAGCGAGATACATTCAGTGCAAATGTGAGCTTAGGTCATATCGCTCCTGTTTATGAAGGTTATGATATTTCAGCATTACATGATGCACTGTTCTGTGTATTTAACCGCCCAGAACCCGTTACTCATGTTGTGGCTCAAGAACCTGTATTACTCGAAGAACGCATTGCATATATTGAAGATAAATTAGAATCTGGTGACGTGTTAAGTTTTAAAGAATTACTTAATCCTCTGCAAGGTCGCATGGGAATGGTTGTTACATTTATGGCTGTTTTAGAGTTAACCCGACAACAGCGAGTTAAAATTATCACCTCTGGTATTGAAGCTCCTTTAGCAATTCAAGGATTTTCAATATGAGTTTCGAACAAAATAATACTGATTTGTCATTAGCTGACATTCACCACGAAGTTTTATTACAACTTGAAGCAATTATTTTTGCCAGTGAAGCACCCGTTTCAATTGCCCGTTTAAAAGAAGCATTTAATAATCAGTATAATAAACAACAGCTTCGTCAACTCTTACAACAGCTCGCGCTATTACAACACGGCCGATCTATTGAGTTGATTGAAACAGCGCAAGGGTTTCGCTTTCAGGTAAGATCTAAATATCGTAGTATTATTGCGCAAATTTGGCCAGAGCGACCAACTAAACTGTCGCCGTCATTACTAGAAACGCTAGCCGTCATTGCTTATCATCAACCGGTTACCCGTGCAGATATTGAACAAATTCGTGGTGTGTCTAATAATAGTCAGATTCTTAGAACACTATTTGACTGGAACTGGATTAAAGAAGCTGGTTTTAGAGATTTACCCGGAAGACCCGCGTTGTTAATTACAACGCCTCAGTTTCTGAATGCTTTTGGTCTAGCTTCGCTAGGCCAATTGCCTCCCCTACAGAACGCCAAGGAAGCCTTTATGGCTCTCGATGCAAATGCACCGAAATCATAAAGAGGTGGACTGTTGATCATTATGTCTAAGGTTGTGCTGTCATGAGTGAAAAATTGCAAAAAGTATTAGCGCGAATCGGATTAGGTTCCCGCCGATATATGGAAGAGGTTATTGCCGCAGGACGCGTGAGTGTAAACGGCCGTGTTGCCCAAGTGGGTGAGCGCATTGAACCAGGCGATGAATTACGCATTGATGGCCGTAAAGTTCAGTTTCAAATTGAAGACGAAATTCGTCGCCGTGTATTGATTTACTATAAACCAGAAGGTGAAATCTGTTCACGTAATGACCCTGAAAAACGCCCAACCGTATTTGATCATTTACCGCAAATTGCGAATGACCGCTGGGTAATGGTAGGTCGTCTAGATATTAACAGTACTGGTTTATTACTGTTTACAAATGATGGTGAGCTTGCTAACCGCTTAATGCACCCATCAAATGAAATTGAACGTGAATATGCTGTTCGAGTTATGGGTGAAGTAACACCTAAAATACGCCAAAAAATGGTAACTGGCGTAGAGCTTGAAGATGGTCCAGCTAAATTTGAGTCTTTCTCGGAAATTGGTGGTGAAGGTATTAACCGCTGGTACCAAGTAGTGGTGAAAGAAGGTCGTAACCGTGAGGTTCGTCGTATTTTTGAATCACAAGAACTTAAAGTAAGCCGCTTATTGCGTACTCGCTACGGTACAGTCATTTTGCCACGCGAACTACGTACTGGTCGCTGGATGGAACTTGATAAAACTGATATCGATAATCTAGCAAAATCTGTTGAGTTAAAACCACGTCAAGGCACAGGTTTATTTGGTATGGCAAAACGCCGTACTGATCGTATGACCGAGAAGCCAATGGCTGCTCGTCGTGGCGGTTTTTTACGTCAACAACGTCGTGATGATGAAAAAGAAGCACCTGTGAACACTGGCAGTCAACGTAAAACGACTGGTTTTAACCGTGGTTCGAAGAAATTCTAAAAGTATTTAATAATACGTAAAAAACCGCTCTTACGAAGAGCGGTTTTTTTATCGCTGTTTTTAGCTTTAATCCATCTTTGCCAACTCAATCCATTCAGCTTCCGGAAAGTGAGTTGCTAGATAATTTTTCAAATAATGTGAAGTATCTTGAGAAATTAATGAATCTTTTGATTCATCTTTTAAGTTATAAACCAAAGCTTTCAATTTCAGACCACGAGACTTGAGTGCTTCAAGACTCAGTAAAGTATGGTTAATACTTCCTAAACGACCAGATGTCACTAAAATAACGGAGAACTGATGCTGAGCAACATAGTCAATGGTGAGTAAACTGGTAGTTAATGGCACCATTAATCCACCTGCGCCTTCGAGTAAAACAATTTCAAAACGCTCAGCTAATGTTTGAGTTGCATTTTCAATTTTTTGAAAATTAATTTCTCGGTTATCTAGACGTGTTGCCAGATGAGGCGAAGCAGGATAACTAAAAATTTCGGGCATGGTGAGCTTGTCATGATCTTCCTGAAACCATCCCTGCCCCATAATTTCACGATGCTTTTCAATATCTTCAGAAATATCAACATTACCCGTCTGAATGAGTTTTTGGGTAATCACTTTTTTACCCTGCTCAGTCCATAATTTTGCTAAAAAACCTGTAGCGTAGGTTTTACCAATGTCGGTATCAATCCCACTCACAAAATAGATCTGACCACTCATTTACTTCATTCTCCGGGCAATACAATAGATCGGATGATATGTTAAGGAATATCCCTCGGCATGCTTAAACCGATCATAATCTTGATAAAACTGTTGTAAGGTCTGTTTGTTCCAACGATGCCGTGCAGTTGCAGTTACACCTGTTGCTTTTAAATGCTGCAAAACAGCTTTAGGTGAATCAAAATAAAGCTGGGCTTCTGACTCAGACAAATGCAGAACCTCAAAACCTGCCTGAGTTAAGGCATTGTTCCAATTTTCAATAGACCAATACCTTAAACCTTGACCTGTTAATTCTTTAATCTCGATTAAGTTTCTTGGCCCAAAAGTTGAAAAACATAACCAGCCTTTTCCATTTAAAGCAGCATGACAATGTTGAAGTACACGAGGTAAATCCTGCATCCATTGTAAAGCTGAACCTGAAACGATCATGTCGAGATGCTGTGGAAACGTTAAAGTTTCAATATCACCAATCAACCATTTTAAACTTTCTTGGGGGATAAAGTGCTGCTGCACATCTGCATACAAGTCATTTAAAATCAATTCTTCAATTTGAAAAGATGTATTAATAAGACGAGTTAAATTGCCCGAACCACAGCCAATTTCAAAAACACGAGACAAAATATTAGGGCAAAATTGCTCTAATAACTCTGTTAAATTTTGGCAAATTTGCTTTTGAACAATTGCATGTTCTGAATAGCTTTGCCCTGCTTTAGCAAAACGTTGGGCAACTAAGTCTTTGTTTAAACTCACAGGAAACTCACCAGTGCTTCAAGTTCATGCTGCTGTACCATTGATGTTAAAGAAATACGCAAACGAGAACTATTTTGAGGGACTGTTGGTGGGCGTACTGGCATGGCATAGAAACCATTTTCTTGGACCTGTTTCGCATTTTCAATTGCAGCCTGACTTTGTCCCACAATAATTGGAATAATATGGCTGGTTGATGGACTCACATAGCCTTTTTGTACAACAGCATGCTGAAGATATTGACTAATATTTTGTAGATGCTCACGTTGCGATTGAGCTTGTAAGACTTTTTGGAATGCAAAGTTTGCCCAAGCCATCACAATCGGCGGTTGAGCGGTACTGAAAATAAGTGGGCGCATTTTATTAATGAGATAATCTTTAATAATTGGGTGACAAATAATGTAACCACCGACTGCTGCTAATGCTTTACCTAATGTCCCCACTAAAAAATCAATATCTTGAATGACATTGTATTGTTCAGCACATCCCAACCCTTGCTGACCGCGCACACCAATTGAATGCGCTTCATCAACATACAGCATGGTTTTAGCAAAACGTTTTTTGAGCTGGACTAAAGCGGCTAGATCCGTTTCATCACCATCCATACTAAAAATACTTTCAGTCACCACAATAATGCGTTCAACCTTGTCATCGTCGTGATATTTTTGCAAAAGTTGCTCTAAATGCTGTAAATCATTATGGCGATAACGTACATACTGCGCCCCCGATAAACGTATACCATCGATCATGCTGGCATGAACCAGCTTATCAGCCAAAATTAATGTTTTACTGTCAGCAACAGCAGGCAAAATACCAATATTCATGTGATAGCCACTATTAAATAATAGTGCCGCCCGACCACCAAATGCTTTGCTTAGGCTATTTTCTAATTGTTCATATTCTTCAAAATTACCCGTTAATAGACGTGATGATGAAGAACTAAAATAGCTACGCTCGACTGGAAAACTGTCTAAAAACTCTTCACGAAGTTTTACATCCGCAGCTAGGCCAAGATAATCATTGGATGCCAAGTTCAGCATCGTTTTATTTTGAATTGTAATAAAACGGCCCTGCTGCACATTTTGGATAAATTGTCTGAAGTTACCTTGCTGTTTTAGTTCATCTAATTGAGTAGCAAAATGATCAAGCAATGACATTTTAATGCACTCCTTGCATCGTTTTAACAACTTCAACTAACTGTTCAAGCAAATTGCTTAGCTCTTGATCAGTGATTACATAAGGTGGCATGACATACACCAGCTTGCCAAAAGGACGAATCCAGATTCCACGGTCAACAAACTCTTTTTGCAATGTTTTCATATCAACATTAAAAGTGAGTTCAACTACACCTATTGCA
The DNA here is from genome assembly GCF_900520355.1 of Acinetobacter calcoaceticus. Taxonomy (NCBI): domain Bacteria; kingdom Pseudomonadati; phylum Pseudomonadota; class Gammaproteobacteria; order Moraxellales; family Moraxellaceae; genus Acinetobacter; species Acinetobacter calcoaceticus. Next base: position 3,071,322 of record NZ_LS999521.1, read on the forward strand.
CCGAGTACTCTCACATCAGCAACATAATCAAGCTGATTAAGTGGTGTTAAATACTGAGTAAGTTGTTGTTCAATTCGCTCAATATTGGCTTGCCAATCTTGCTCAATTAATAATTGCGTACTTTTTAAGGCAACAGCACAAGCAAGCGGATTGGCCATAAAGGTTGGGCCGTGCATAAATACACCAGCCTCTCCCTGACTAATCATTTCCGCCACATGCTTTGTGGTTAAGGTAGCAGATAATGTCATATAACCGCCTGTTAGCCCTTTACCTATACACATAATGTCCGGTTCAACTTGCGCATGTTCCCACGCAAAAAGCTTACCAGTGCGGCCAAAGCCTGTCGCAATTTCGTCAAAAATTAATAACAAATTATATTGTTCACAAAGTGCTTTAGCCTGACGTAAATATTCAGGATGATAAAAACGCATGCCGCCTGCGCCCTGTACGATCGGCTCAATAATTAAGGCTGCAAGATGCTCATGATTTTGCTGAATGGCTTGTTCTAATTCTGCAATATCTTGTGGATTCCATTCTTCATGAAATTTGGTTTGTGGCGCTGCAACAAAAAGACGATTGGGTAAGCTTGTACCAAAAATCTGATGCATGCCTGTAACTGGATCACACACCGACATTGCATTCCATGTATCCCCATGGTAGCCGGAACGTGTGGTAATAAAATTTGTTTTTAGTGGCTGACCTTGTGCATTCCAAAATTGCACTGCCATTTTCAAGGCAACTTCAACGGCAACAGAACCGGAATCTGCATAGAAAATTTTATCGAGACTTGGCGGGGTAATTTTTAAAAGAATTTTTCCAAGTTCAATTGCAGGATCATGAGTTAGTCCACCAAACATGATGTGAGACATATTTTGTAATTGATCGGTTACTGCCTGATTGAGTTCAGGGTGGTTATAACCGTGAATCGCACACCACCAAGATGACATACCATCAATTAAAGTCCTTCCATCATCTAACTCAATAGTCGCACCATATGCACGTTTGACTTTAAATGTTGGTAAAGGTTGGGTCATTGAAGTATAAGGATGCCAAATATGTTCCAAATCAAAATTATCGGTCATCCTATTTACCCTTTTACAGCGTTCAAATCTTTCATTGAACACATGTTAAACCTGTTAAGAATGAAAGAAAATTGCGATATCAATCAAAGCTGATTAACTTTGCTGATGAATTGTTAAAAATTGGCAGATTTCTTCAATTGTTCGTTCTACTTGTAGATATGGAAAAGCATGAGTAGCTTCATTTAATACTTTGTATTTCATCTTTTCTGTCGCGATATGTGCAAAATTTTCCTCAATTTTGCAAGGAATGACACCATCTTGCTCTGCAAATAAATGAAGCTGCGGACCAGAGTAATTTTTTAAGTTATCTACCAAGTTTAAATGCTCTAACATTTCTAAGCCTTGTACCAGCAACTCATATGGGGGCGGGTTTGCTATATTTTGCATGCTCAGCCAATCTTTTTTAGCTTGTACTGACCCTTGAGTAATTAAATAATAAAAGCGTTTTAAAGTTGCTTCAGGATTTTGCAAAAAAGACTGTTTAAACAGATCAAATACATCTGCAGGCATTGCAGTTTGCCACGTGTTATTGGCAACAAAACATGGATTAGAAGCGAGTGTAATTAAAGTTTTAGTTAGACCAGTGCTCTTATAAAAAGAATCAACTAAGTGAGTTGCTAATTGCCCCCCTAAAGACCAGCCTATTACTACATCAACCTCAGCCACTAAATTAAGCTGTTTCTGGAAGCTACTACTTAAAACATCAAATATATTAATAAGTTGTACAGCACAACCCTTCTCTTGCAAATACAATTTTAGTAATTGCAGGGGTTCAATTCCTACACCCCAGCCTGTAATCAATAAAATTTTATTTTGTAACTTCATATGCTTGCCCAGAGCTAGTTTTATAAAGATTATATATTAATATCAATTTAAAATATCCTTTAAAATCAATATAAAAAACAAATTCTCAAGATTAAAATCAAGTATTTAGACCTATTTAATATTCTGAAATACATTGATAAATAAAAACTGCATTATTAATAGGAAACATACAAAAATTTAATTATCTAAACATTGAAGCTCATCAAAAAACAACATACTCCACACTTCACCTATAAATCCATTATGCAATGTAATTAATGTTAAGACTTATGTTTTTTTATTAAAAAAAATGACTCATCAATTCATTTTAATGATAGAACTTTAAATATTAATTAAAAGTTAATAGGTAGACTAAAATGAAAGGTCAAAATATATTATCTAAGGAGAAAGGAAAAGACACATATTTTGTTACACCAGATGATATTATTAAAACTATTCCTACAGAAAAAAAATTCTGCTTATTTTTAGATATTGATGGGACTCTAGCCTCTTTTCAAATTAATCCTGAGCAGAGTTTTATTCCTACCTCTACCTTAGAAATTATAAAAGAAATAACTCAATTAAATATACCTGTTATTGCTGTTACCGGTCGTGATATCGAAACAGCTCGTAAGCTACTACAGCCTGTTGAAATTCCGGTAGCCGGTTTACATGGGCTTGATATCTACTTCGGCTCAGATACCTATTTACGTCCAGATTTAAGTGATATTAATTTTAAAAAGTTAAAAGAAGATATTAAACAAGCTTGCCAAATATATCCAGATTTTCTCATTGAGGATAAAGGACATTCTATTGCTTTACATTATCGAAAAAAACCAGATTTAGAAGAGCAAGCTATTTATATTATGAAAAAAATTAAATATTTCTATCCTCAATTAAAAATAAATAAAGGAAAATGTGTAGTTGAATTAATACCTAAACAAGCTGACAAAGGTAAAGCAATTCAAACTATATTAAAACATCTTGATTTACCATTAGTATATCCAATTTTTATTGGTGATGATTTAACTGATGAATCTGGCTTTAATTTTATTAATCAACAGAATGGCCTTACCATTAAAGTAGGTTCAGGTAAAACAGAAGCTAAATATAGATTAGAAGATATTAATACCGTTGCTTTTTTTCTTTTTTTATTTCAAGACAGAATAAAAAAATTATATGTCAAAAATAGTCAAAATCAGTATGGAGAACAAATATGTCTAAATTAATTGTATTATCAAATAGAATAAGTATGCCTTCAGGTAAAGCATCAGCAGGTGGTCTTGCTGTAGCAGTGCAAGATGCTTTGAACGATAGTAATGGTATTTGGTTGGGCTGGAATGGGCAGCAAATTACCGATAGTGAAGCGCCAGAATTTGAACAGGCCTATTCTCAGGGAATTGATTATATTACCTGCCCTCTTACTCACCAGCAATACGCGCAATATTATTGTGGTTTTGCAAATAAGGTTTTGTGGCCAGCAATGCATGCCCGTGAAGACCTTATTGAGTATGATGCTCAAGAATATAATACCTATCAAAAGGTCAATCGATTATTCGCTGAAAAGTTAAAACAGCTTGCTCAGCCTGAAGATCTTATTTGGGTACACGATTATCACTTCTTTAGTGTAGCGCGTTACTGTCGTGAATTAGGCATGCAAAATAAGATCGGTTTCTTTCTCCATATTCCTTTTGCAAGCCTCAATATTTGGCGCAAAATTCCAGTAGCTTTGGAACTCATTCAAGACTTGAGCCAATATGATGTGATCGGTTTACAAACCCAGACTGATCAAAATGCATGTATGCAAACATGTGTTAATTTACTTGAAGCTCAGAAAATTCAACGTGACAGTATTAGCTATAAGAAACGTCGGATATTAATTAAATCTTATCCAATTGGTGTTCAACCGGAGCTTATTCAAAAGCAAGCTCAGCAAGATTTGTCTGCTCCTTCTGTGTTTAATTTCGAGGAAATACCTCGTCAAAAAACAATTATTGGAGTGGATCGAATTGATTATTCAAAAGGTCTACTTGAACGTTTCAATGCATTTGCAACTTTTCTAGAGACCAATCCTGAATATCATGGCCTTGTTCGACATATTCAAGTTGCAACACCATCTCGTACAGATATTCCCACTTATCAGCGCTTATACCAACGTTTTAAAGCGAAGTTGGAACTGATTAATGAAGAGTTTGCGCATGAGGACTGGAGACCAGTAGATTGCTGTTATGACACGGTTCAACACCATAGTCTCATGCATATTTATCGCCATTCTGATATTTGCTGGATTAGTTCACTACGCGATGGTATGAACTTGGTAGCAAAAGAATATATCGCAGCTCAAGATCCAGAGAACCCTGGAGTTCTGATTTTATCTAAATATGCGGGTGCTGCTGAGCAGATGACTCAGGCCCTGATTGTTGACCCGCAAGATAGAGTGGCAATGATCGATACTTTAAAAATAGCTTTAGAAATGCCGAAAGCTGAACGTATTAATCGTTACCAACAATTAATAGAAGGTTTGTCTATTTCTGATCTTACTCATTGGCGTAATAACTTCTTGAATGATCTAGAACATTCCTCGAGTTTAATCATGAAACCACAACGGTCATTACAAGACAAATATCAATCTATCTATCAGGTTTTATAAAATTGGATAAAGAACATCGAGAAACCAGATTTCTCGATGTTCACTTATAGGGATATGACAATTTATAAGTTAACTCGTTTTTATTATTGTAAAACGGTTAAGTAAGGCAATGATAGACAACAAAATTGCTACACCTGATAAAACAGCACCTAAACTGGTCCATTCACCTATTAAACCAATTAAAGCCGGACCAGTTAATGAACCTGTATAGGCAATGGTTGATACTAAGGAAAGTGCTGCTGCCTTAGGCATAACGTTTTGTCGACCTACTCGAGAAAACATGACTGGCACAATATTAGAACAGCCTAATCCTAAAAGCGCATAACCCAGTATTACTACCTGCCAAACAGGTGCAGTAACAATCACAGCCATACCTATTGCTGCAACAATCGCACTATAGGTCACGATGGATTTTTCGCCCAATTGTTTAAGCAAGATATGACCTGCAAAACGACCAGTCGTCATGCTAAGTGCAAAAAAGGTATATGCCAATCCAGCAAAAGCAGGGTTAAGCTGATATTTGCTAGTCAAATAAATACCGCCCCAATCCATTGCCGCACCTTCTGATAAAAAGGCTATAAAACACATCATGCCAATGAGAATAATAATCCCGTTAGGTCGGTAGTTTTTTTTCGGTGCAACCGTAGTGTCCTCGTGCGTTTTTTCATCTTGTTCAAAAGACGTTAAACAAGAAGGGATTGCAACTGCACCAATCACAAGCAAAATCATTACAACAGACAACGTACTCATTAAAGGAGAAAGACCTACTGCCAATAAAGCAGTTACGAGCATTGCTCCTGTTAAGCCACCTAGACTACACATTCCATGGAAACTAGACATCAATGCACGCAAGCTATGTTTTTCAACAACTACGGCTTGTAGATTTATAGCTACCCCAAGACATCCTGCTGCCGAACCAAAAATAAATAGCGCCACAGCCATCGTTACAATGCTGTTCCACATCGTCAGGCTAGGCAACAACATCATTAACAACATTAGTGCCACAGCAATTAATGGACGACATCCCCAACGTTTTACAAGAGCGCCTGTAGCAGGCATAGCAATCATTGACCCAATACCCATGCACAAGAGAAGTAAACCAAAATCTGCATGATTCAGGTTTAAACGCTGCTGTGCAAAAGGAATCAATGGCGCCCAAGCTGCCGTCGCAAAACCCAAGCTAAAAAAGCTGAGTCGTGTTGCTAGACGTTGTGTGCTTAAGAGAGTAGCTGTATCTAAAACAGCAGGTTTGGTAAATAACATATTTTGCGAGCTCACCATAAAATCATTGGCGATCCATACCAGCCGATTTTCCATAGAAAAACCCTTGCCTCATGAAGTTTCTAGGCAAGGGTTTTGTTGGCGAAATTATATCCAATTTCATAAAAAAAACAGGGGGTGTGATACAATTTTTCTGACTTTTTTGTAACTGCCAAAGCCTTATGTAGTAAGGCTTTGAATATGTTCATTTTGACAAAAATAGTTTTTATAAATTTAATTGAATATAAAAAATATCGCATAAAAAACCCAGCTAGTGCTGGGTTTTTTATAATTAAATTTGAGATTGAATATAGTTTTGTAAGCCAATGAGCTCAATTAAACGTAATTGCTTTTCTAGCCAGTACGTATGATCTTCTTCAGTATCAGATAATTGTTGACGTAACATATCACGGCTAATGTAATCACCCTTCTCTTCACAGAGTTTGATGCCTGTCGCTAATTTTTCACGAACGTGATATTCAAGTGCCAAGTCTGCTTTTAAACAAGAAACAACGTCTGTACCGACATTAATGTCTTCACGATGCATGTTTGGTTTGGCGCCTAAAAACAATACGCGGCGAATAATCGCATCAGCATGAGAAGCTTCTTCTTGCATCTCATGGTCGATACGCTCATAAATTTTGTTCAAACCCCAATCTTCATACATACGAGAATGGATTAAATATTGATCACGGGCAGCCAACTCTCCGCCAATGAGCATATTTAAATAGTCTATGACTTCTGGATTGCCACGCATAATAAATCTCCTATCGTATGAGGCTATTATGGGCAATCTTAAAAATGATTGCAAAGTGAAAAATAGTTAAGTTTATGATTTTTATCAAATTAAAATGAGAAACATACGCATTTGCAGTTTAAGTTATTTGAATTTCCCCTTCAAAAAGAAACGCTTGACTGATTTATAATTTCAGTCAAGCGTTTAAATACGTCTAAAACCATCAGTTTATTAATTTGTAACTAAAATCAATGGTTCTTATTTCGCTACTGTCATTCGCTTAAAGTCTGCCCATAGCTCGCCATAAGTGATAAGAAATCTGTTTCATTCATGACCGAAACACCAAGCTTTGCAGCTTTTTCTAATTTTGATCCCGCTTTCTCACCCGCGACAACACACTTGGTTTTACTCGACACACTGCCGCTCACGCGTGCACCTAACGCTTGTAGCATTTGGGTCGCCTGATCACGTGTCATTTGCTCTAGTGTGCCTGTTAAAACCCAACTTTCGCCATTTAATGGTTGACGCGTTGGCGCTATCGGTGCATCCCAATGGATTCCCGCTGCAATTAAGCGATCTAATACTTCAATGTTATGTGGCGCCAAAAAGAAATCAGCAATCCATTCTGCGGTAATATCGCCTACATCTGGAGTTTTCTTTAAAGCTTCAACATCGGCAGCTTTTAGGGCTTCTAAAGTTTGGAAAGTATTTGCCAACATTCTGGCAGTAGTTTCACCTACCCCACGAATTCCTAAAGCATAAATAAAACGAGCAAGAGTTGTCTTTTTACTGGCTTCGATGGCATCCATCAGATTTTGTACCGACTTCTCGCCCATCTTCTCGATCCCAAGCAAAGTTTCTCGGTGCTCATGTAAATGGTAGATGTCAGCAACATCTTTGAGTAAATCAAGGTGTAATAAAGACTCCACCCAACGATCGCCTAAACCTTCAATATCTAAAGCCTTACGTGATACAAAATGGCGAATTGCTTCAATTCGCTGAGCAGCACAATAAAGACCACCAGAACAACGTGCCAAAGCTTCCCCTTCAGGCATTACAACTGGCGATGCACAAACAGGACAGTTTTCAAGTAAATGCACAATTTCTGCTTCTGCCGGGCGGAATTCTGGCCAGACCTTTTCAACTTTAGGAATAACATCGCCGGTACGGTAAACACTCACCGTATCGCCAACACGTACATCAAGACGATGAATTTCACCAATATTGTGTAAAGTCACATTGGAAACCGTAACACCACCCACAAATACAGGGTTTAAGCGTGCTACAGGAGTCAAAGTACCTGTACGCCCTACTTGCCAGTCAATTTGCTCGACAGTAGTTAAGGCTGCTTGTGCAGGGAATTTATAGGCAGTTGCCCAACGTGGTTCACGACTTAAGAAACCAAGTTGCTGTTGTTGCTTTAAATCATCGACCTTTACAACCATCCCATCAATTTCAACTTGCAAATCGGGACGCTCTTGCTGAATTTGTTCATAACGCTGCTGTACTTCTTGAATTGAATTACACAGATATTGACGTTCAGCAATTTCAAATCCAAGTTGCGTTAGCCATTGCAAGCTATCATGCATGGTCGTTAAGCCATGATTCGGTTCACACTGTGCAATACCATACGCATAAAATGCCAAAGGTCTACCAGCTGCAATATTTGGATCAAGCTGTCTTAAACTACCAGCCGCGGCATTACGAGGGTTAGCAAAAGTCTTATCCCCTTTTGCTTCCTGATCGGCATTGAGTTTTTCAAAGCCAGACTTTGGCATGAGTACTTCACCGCGCACTTCAAGCAGGCGTGGAATTTTAAAATGATCTGAATGTAATACTTTAGGTAAATTACGAATGGTTTTGACATTTTGGGTAATGTCTTCTCCAGTTTCACCATCACCACGTGTAATCCCACGTGTTAGCACGCCATTTTCGTACCAAAGTGAAATCGCAAGGCCATCAAGTTTTAATTCTACTTCGTATTGTACTTTTTGATTAGGTAGGCGCTCTTCAACACGGCGTGCAAATGCAAATAAATCTTCCTGATTAAAAACATTTCCCAAAGAAAGCATAGGCACTACATGGGTCACACTTTGAAATTTAGAGAGTGCCTGACCACCTACTTTTGTTGTGGGTGAATCTGATTGAACAAGGTCAGGATATTGCTCTTCTAAAGCTTTTAGCTGGTGAAATAAATGATCATATTCACTGTCCGAGATTGTCGGCTGATCCATCACATAATAGGCATGGTTATGCTTTGCAATCAGTTGAATAAGCTGACGCATCTGTTCGATCACGGAAGTTGTTGCCATTATGTTATTCACCATAAAAAAGGGTGGAAATTTCTCCACCCTGAGCTGCGACTAGATTGGTTGCAATTATCGCAACGAACGTAAAAAATTAAAACTAGGCAGTCGCATGTGCCGGACGATAATCAATCACATGATGACGCCAGTGCTCTTTTAACTGTGGTGTAAATTCAAGATTATTTTCATCATAAACTTTGCCGTCAATTTCGCGAGCAATTAAACCGGCAATACTCGCCATCATGTCAAAACCAGTAACCGCTTTACTGTTTGGAAGCGCAAGGAAGAATGCCAACCCTTGAACTTGTTCACTAGATAAGGTTTCAAGATCAAACCCAGCTGGTCCATTGTCTGTCATGCGCAGTACTGAAAACATAAGTACGCTCGGCTCATCAGTATTTTCATAGCGATGGAAACATGACATTTCGCCATAACGTAAACCATATTTTAACAATACTTTAAGTGCTTTATCGCCAGACAATGCGCGACGAGGGTTCGGATAGACATTTAACGCAATAATCTGTTCCGCCACCGCTAATGCACTTTCATCATCATAACGTTGCTGTTCATGTAAATGAACATCCAGAATATTACTCTCGCCTTCAAATTCAGCAATTTCGGCAGTTTCAATATTTGGATTCAAACTCAACTCAGCCTTTTCACTCTCAGGCTCCAAGTTTTCTGCTGACAAAGTTTCAACTTCTGATTTAACCGAAACTGTATCAGCTAATTCAACTGAACTATCAGCGTTAATGGTAGAGCTTATTACAGCTTTTTCAGATTTGATTTCGTCTTCAGAAGCCTTTTCAACCAATGCTTGAGTTTGCTCTAATGGAGTTGTTGTAGCTGGTTCTACAGCTGATATTTCTGTTTGTTTTGTTTCACTGACTTGTGGTTGTACTGACTCATTTAAAGTCGGCTCTACCCGTTCTGCAACAGTAGTCGCAACTTCTGCTTCAGTTTGCTCAAGCTGATCTCGCACATGACGAGGTATAACCGGTTGATTACTATCAGGATTAATGTGCAAATCACTGTCTAATGAGGGTTCAGCGTGGTTTGGCTTTTTTAAAATCATTTTTAAGCCAATTAGCATAATAACAATGGCAACAACGATGCCAATAATCGTATTGATTTCCATTCTATGACTCCGAAACTAACCCGTATTCTTTTGCCTGTTCTAAATCGACAGTGACTAATTTTGATGTACCTGGTTCAGGCATGGTCACACCTAACAAATCAGTTGCCATGGTCATCGCCAGCTTATTATGTGTAATGTAAATGAATTGTACATGTTCAGAAAGCTCTTTTACCAAATTACAATATCTCTGAACATTCGCATCGTCGAGTGGAGCGTCCACTTCATCTAATACACAGAACGGGGCCGGATTTAATCTAAAAATAGCAAATACCAATGCTAATGCTGTTAAAGCCTTCTCTCCACCGGAAAGTAATGCTAGAGAACTGTTTTTCTTACCCGGTGGTCTTGCCATCAGCTTAACACCGGATTGCCAGTCATCTTCAAGGCTTAAACTTGCTTCACCACCATTAAAGACCTTTGGAAACAGATTTTGCAACTCTTCATTAATCTGATCAAAGGTTGTCATAAACAACTTACGCGTTTCCTGATCAATACTTTTCATCGCATCTTTTAATTGAGTCACCGTATTTTCCAGATCTTGAATCTGGTGGCTCAACTCATCAAAGCGTTGAGAAACTTCTTCAAACTCTTGAGATGCAGCAAGGTTAACTGCGCCTATTTTTTCAAATTGCTGCTGAGCTTTTTCTAACTTTTGTTGATGTTGAACTAAATCAATTTGTAGGCCGCTCTGAATCTCGGCATTTAATTCTTTAAGCTGTTCCTGATAATGTTCACGATCAGACTTAGCAGCTTGCCATGCCAAACGTTTTGCTTCAAGTTGTTCTCTGAGTTGTTCATCTTTTTGTTGGTATTGATGACGCTGATCAGTCAGTGTTTGTTGTTTTTCCTGCACACTATTTAATTCAAGCTGCCATTCATTCCAATTCTTTTGCAATTTTTCAGTTTGAGCAAATTGTTGCTGAAATTCTGACTCAAGATTTGGCAACTCTAATTGAATTGGATCAACAAATTTTTTCGCCTGTTCCATTTGTGCCGCAATTTGCTGGTATTGGCTGTGCAAAAATGAAATATCTTTTTCAAGCAACTCAATCTGTTGAGTCGTTTGCGTACTATTACGGCGTAAAATTTCGCGTTCTTGTTGCTGATGTTGCAGGGCTTGTTGTTGTTCTTCTAGCTGCTCTGTTAACTCTTCTACCCGAAATTGCAAAGTTTTATAGTCAGGTAAAATGGTTTCAAGTTTGATAGCTAGTGCATGTAAATCAATCTCGAGATCATCTTTTTGCATTGCATCTTCTTCAAGCTGCATGTCTAACTGAGCTAATTGATCTTTTAATTGCTGTTTTTGGAGTAAAAATGCTTGTGCCGCTGTTTGCTGTTTAGCAATTTGCACATCAAGCTGTTGTAAGTCTTTTTGTTTATGTTTAACAACTTGCTGCTTCTGTTGCACGTCAGTCTGCAACTGCCCTAAATCATCTTTTTGCTGAACTAAAATTTGATCTAATGCTTGTAATGCGGGTTGCTGTTTTTCAAGTGCTTGTTCAATTTCATTTAGACGAATGCGATGACTGAGCATGCCTTGGGCACTCTGACTCTCGTCATCATACATAAGAGCAATGACCCAATCCTGTCCGACATGATAACCATCTAAAGTCAGAATAGACTGTCCATATTTTAATTCTTTTTGAACATTCAATGCTTGAGTCAAATTTTCTGCAATAGCCACATTCGAAAAGATTGATAGCAGTGGAGATGCAATCCATTCATTTAAGCAAGGTAGACCGACCACAAATTCACTAGTTTGCTCTGATGGCTTTAATTGACGTGAAATGCCTTCTTGAAAAACTTGTTCGGTCTCAAGAATATGAGCTTGCAACCATTTTGCTAAAAATTTTTCAATAATCTGTGCGTGTGGTTTACCTTGTTCTGTTAACTGCAAAGCCTGCATTAAGCGTAGCGTATCTTGATGCTGTTTCGGACTTTGTTTTGCGACGAGCTGATTTAAATTTTTCTGTTCAGATAACAAAACCTGTATTTCTGTTTTCAGAGTTTGCTGCTGATTTTTACTTGCTTGATGTTGCTGTTGAGACTGCTCCGAATGCTGTGATAACTGCTCAATTTCAGCTTCAAGCGCCGCAATTTCACTGCAAAGCTGCTTTTGTAATTGTTCAAGTTCACCCTGCTCATCTTCATGAACATGCGATTGAATCTGACTTGCTTGATGTTGTAAGGTTTCTTTTTGCTGCTCAATTCTTAAAACATTTTTACCCAATTGCTCAATTTGAGCAGACATCTGCATTTTTTGCTGCTGTTGTTTTTCAACTTGAGATTTTAACTGCTCAAACTGTTGCTGTGCTTGTCGCTGTTGTGCTTGTAAATCAGCAAAATTTTGCTCAGCTTCCGTGGCAGTATGTTCAATTGCAGTTAAGGCTTCAGTTTGTTCATCTAGCTGATTATTCAACGTTTCAAGCTGTAGTTCGGAAAGCTGTAAACGTTCTTTAGTTTGGAATTTTTGCTGTTCTAATTGAACCAGAGTCGTACTGTTTTGCTGGTATAAACTCTGTTTTTGTTCCAGTGTCATTTTAAGTTCAGACAGTTTCTTTTCGGCTTGTTGCCATTCTTGTTGCAATGGTGAAGATTGCTGAATTAAACGCTGAAATAAAGCACTGGTCGCTTCTAAATCATGCTCAATGGTACTTAACTCTGAACGAACCAATTTAAAGGTCTCGCTCAACTCACTCATTTGAACTGTATATTCTTCTTGTAAGCGTACGCTTTTATCTGCCTGAAAAGACAAAATTTCAATTTTTAAGGTGCGGATCTGACTTTCTAAATTTTTATATTGAACAGCCGCTTCCGATTGGCGCTTAAGCGTCTTAAGCTGCGATTTTAACTCTAGGGCAATATCTTCTAAACGTGAAAGATTTTGCACTGTATGTTCAAGGTGTTGCAAAGTTTCACGGCGACGTGCCTGATAGCGAGAAACACCAGCAGCCTCTTCAATAAAGATGCGCATTTCTTCTGGTTTTGCCTCAACCAGACGGTTAATCATGCCTTGTTCAATCACCGCATAAGAACGTGGCCCCAATCCTGTTCCTAAGAAAATATCGGTAATATCACGACGGCGGCAACGTGTGCCATTTAAAAAATATTCTGACTTACCTTCACGGGTAACCTGACGACGAACAGCTAACTCATTATAAGCATTATAGGATCCACCTAACTTGCCATAAGTATTATCAAAACGAAGCTCTACACTGGCCACGCCAACAGGCTTACGCTTGGCTGTACCTGTGAAAATAACATCTTGCATGCTACCACCACGCAATTGACGAGCATTTGATTCACCCATCACCCAACGAATGGCGTCAATTACATTTGATTTGCCACAACCATTTGGACCAACCACTGCTGTGCGGTTAGCCTTAAAATTTAAAGTTGTACTATCTGCAAAAGATTTAAAGCCGGAAAGTTTTAAACTGCTTAAACGCATAATGCCCTAACTAGCGGCGTGAGCGTCTTGCCCAAGCCAATTCAATCTGTTTCATTCGTGTCAGCGATTCCAACACAAGGTTGCGTAAGTGTCGACAAAAATCTTCCATAAATAAAGCGGCTTGTTGTGATTTTCGGATCAAAATTGCATCAGTCACGAGTTTAAATAAAGCAAATGCTTCTTGCAGTTCCCGCTTAGAGGTATTTAAGGTCAAAAAATAGCTACGACGTAATGAAGGCAACAGCTCTTTATAGAACTTCATTAGATAAGGATTTCCGACCATATCTTGCTGTTCAGCTAGATATTGGAAAACACCGTCATAAAATTTTTCGATATCACCCGCTTTTACATGCTCAAGAAGTTGCTCTAATAACAACTGTAATTGGTCTGCTTCATGTGCGCGCCATGTTTCACTTATTCGTTGAACAATATGCCCCAATAACATCATATTTGTGTCAAACAGTGCTTTAACCTGCTGTGCAGACATTTCTGAAACAATTGCCCCACGGCGTGGAAAGATCTCAATTAAATGAGTACGCTCTAATAATAACAATGCTTCACGAACTGATCCTCGGCTCACGTCAAGCTCTTTAGCAATACGTAGCTCTTGAATACGCTCACCTTCAACCAGCTCGCCACTAATGATCTGTTCGCTAATATATTTGACAATTTGCTCAGAAAGACTTTCTGTCTCTTCGAGATTCATAAATCACCCGCTACTTTTTATATGCATTAATCCATGCTTTTCTTTCGCATCCTTGTTTTTAACTGATCCCATCGATTAAAAACTATGTCATTGTCTGACAATTTCATTGCATTTTAAGCCAACCCATTTAAAAACAACACCAAAATCGGATGAATAAAAACCTCGAATGTGCTTATATTATTTAATAAAAAAAACTCGAATTTCTAAAAATTCAAGCTCTTACATTGGAGTATTGGCCAGATTAATATTTTATTCTTTAGTGTGTAATCCCTTTATAAATAAAATAACTACCCACCACGACTAACAAACAGGCAAAGCATTTTTTTAACATTTGCGGTGACAATGCATGAGCGACTTTTGCTCCAAACTTGGCTGTAATAAAACTCATAACACTAATGCCGATAAAAGCATAGATATGTACATAACCAATCGTGTTAGGTACTGAAATTTGTTCTTTTGCACCAAACCACATGAAGCCAATTGCGCCAGCAATAGCAATGGGTAAACCACACGCAGCAGAAGTTGCGACTGCTTTTTGCATAACCACGCCATGACGGTTCAAATACGGTACGGTTAGGCTACCGCCCCCAATTCCAAAAATTGCTGAAGCAACTCCAATACCGCCACCAGCCATAAATTGCATTGATGTCGAAGGAAGCTTGCTGTTTGGATCAACCATAACATGAGCACCCTTAAACATACGATAAGCCATGAAAACGGCAAAAATACCAATCAGGAGTTGCAAATGTTGACCCGACATCAGGTCTGCAATACCAGCACCCAAAAATGAACCAATAATCAATCCGGGCGCTAAATTACGAAAAACAGGCCAGAGTACGGCTCCCTTTTTATGATGGGCGGAAACCGAGCTAAAAGACGTCACGATAATGGTTGCAAGTGAAGTTCCTACTGCAATGTGCATGATCACTGCAGGGTCATAGTGTAACTGGGTAAAAACGACATAGAGGATTGGTACAATAATTAAACCACCACCAACACCAAACAATCCGGCAGTAAAACCAGCAATTGCGCCAATGAGTAAATATATGATTAACTCCATAAATGTTTTACCACTCTGCTCATATTCGACATGGATTTAGAGACTCGCCAATTACAACAACTTTTAAACGCAAAAAACCAGCTTCCAGAAGTGGTTTTATTAAAAGCAACCACAACTTCGACCAATGATGATATTCGTGAAATTGCCCAAAAAGGCATTACAACAGGCTTGGTTTGCAGTACTCAACAAACTCAAGGGCGAGGTCAACATCAACGGCAATGGATTTCGCCTGAAGGGAACATTTATTTAAGCACATTGGTGCAAACTCGAACACCCTTAGATGGTCGTTTAGCACTTGAAGTTGCTCTAAATATTTTACAAATCCCGCAATTACAGACGCTAAGATTACAAGTGAAATGGCCAAATGATTTGTATAGTGCGCAGGGTAAATGGGGTGGAATTTTAGTTGAGCCACTTTCCCAACATCAGGCTATTGTAGGTGTGGGCATTAATTTAAAAATGCCACCAGTAACCGACAGTGACCAGCCAATTACCTCTTTAGAAGACTTAGGTTTAGAGCAAAACAACCGCCTTGAACTCATTTCAGAGCTATATGTCGCTATTCAAAATGCAGCTCGCTGGTTTGATCACGGTTGCTACAACTTGGCAGGTCGTTTTAATCATCATGCTGCATGGATTAATCAATTCGTGCAATTTGAACATAGCCAAGGATTAGTAGAAGGCCGTTTTGTTGGAATTTCTAATGATGGAGCCGTCATACTTGAAACGCCAGAGCCTCAACAGTTTTATCAAGGTCGTTTAAGACCACAAACTAATCAATAAACAGGTGTTTCTCCATGAAAAGTTTATGGCTCGATATCGGAAACACTCGTTTAAAATACTGGATTACTGAAAATCACCAAACTATTGAGCATGCTGCAGAACTGCATTTGCAATCGCCTGCCGATTTGTTACTTGGGTTAATTCAACATTTTAAGCATCAAGGACTGCATCGCATTGGGGTGTCATCAGTCTTAGATAGCGAAAATAATCAGCGTATTGAGCAAATTCTAAAATGGCTTGAAATTCCAGTTGTTTTTGCAAAGGTTCATGCTGAATATGCTGAGTTAAAGTGTGGCTATGAGGTACCGAGTCAGCTCGGGATTGACCGTTGGTTACAAGTACTCGCTGTGGCTCAGGCTAATGAAAACTATTGTATTATTGGATGTGGAACAGCGCTCACGATTGATTTAACGCAAGGCAAACAACATTTAGGCGGGTACATTTTACCCAATCTTTATTTGCAGCGCGATGCACTCATTCAAAATACAAAAGGCATTAAAATTCCAGACTCAGCTTTTGATAATCTAAACCCTGGTAATAACACCGTAGATGCAGTCCATCACGGTATTTTGTTAGGCCTTATTAGTACTATCGAAAATATTATGCAGCAATCTCCGAAAAAACTGCTTCTTACGGGTGGGGATGCATTTGTTTTTGCCAAGTTCTTGAAAAAATATGATCCTGTTGTAGAAACAGATCTTTTGCTCAAAGGCTTACAACAATATATTACTCATTATCCTAAAGACTAAAATATAGGACAAAATAAAAGGCGCTATATGCGCCTTTTATTTTATAAGTTTATTTCTTTTGGTCATTGTTGCCAAAGAGTGGACCCATTCCGCCACCGCCGCCGCCGCCAAATTGTTTTTGCATATTGCCTAATGAACGCATCATTTTGCTCATACCCGATGGATTCGCAAACTTCTTCATCATTTTAGCCATTTGTGCTTGTTGCTTAATGAGTTTATTCACTTCAGCAACATCCATACCACAACCCGCAGCAATACGTTTTTTACGGCTTGGGTTCATAAGGTCCGGATTACGGCGTTCTTTAACGGTCATAGACTGGATAATGGCTTCCATTTTCTTGACCTGTTTTTCAGGATTCGCTTGCTCAATCGCTTGCTGAATTCCTGCACCGCTCATGCCAGGCAACTTATCCAAGAAGCCCATCATGCCGCCCATTTTATTCATTTGCTCAAATTGCATCAGCATATCTTCAAAATTGAAGCTGCCGCCTTTTTGCAATTTTTTAGCCATTTTCTCGGCTTTTTCTTTGTCGATTTTACGTTCAACTTCTTCGACTAAAGAAAGTACATCACCCATACCTAAAATACGTTGGGCAACACGATCCGGATGGAATGGTTCTAAAGCATCGAGTTTTTCACCCATACCCAAGAACTTGATTGGCTTACCGGTAATTGCACGAACTGAAAGCGCCGCACCACCACGTGCATCACCATCAGTTTTAGTGAGGATGACACCTGTAAGAGCCAATGCATCATTAAAGGCTTTAGCTGTGTTTGCCGCATCCTGACCTGTCATGGCATCAACCACAAACAAAGTTTCAGTCGGCTTAACAGCTGCATGTAATGCTTTAATTTCGTCCATCATGTCTTCATCGACATGTAAACGACCTGCTGTATCGACAATCAAGACATCAGCAAATTGGATTTTTGCCTGTTCAATTGCACGATTAACGATATCAATTGGCTTTTCAGAAGCATCTGAAGGAATAAAGCCTGCACCAACTTCTGCTGACACAGTTTCTAACTGCTTGATCGCTGCTGGACGGTAAACGTCGGCAGAAACCGTCATTACTTTTTTCTTTTGACGTTCTTTTAAGAAACGTGCCAACTTAGCGGCAGTTGTCGTTTTACCCGCACCTTGTAAACCAGCAAGTAATACAACAACGGGAGGCTTAGCACTTAAATCAAGTGTTTCATTCGCCTCACCCATCATCTTGGTGAGTTCGTCATAGACAATTTTTACAAATGCCTGGCCTGGTGATAACTGAGTCATCACTTCTTGGCCCAATGCCTCTTCCTTAACTTTCGCGATAAATTCACGAGTTACAGGTAACGCGACATCGGCTTCAAGAAGTGCCATACGTACTTCACGTAAGGTATCTTTAATATTGTCTTCGGTCAGCTGCCCTGAGCCAGTAACATTTCTTAAACTCTGTGTGAGTCGTTCTGTTAAGGTATCAAACATTGCAAAATCCGCTTAAAATGGCTAGTTGCAAAAAAATCTTTCTCGAAATAGAAAATTTATGCATAGAATGCTATAGGATACTTTAGTTCGCAGCGAATTTATATCTTATATAGATGAATTAATCCTGAAAAAGGTTTGACATGATTAGCCTCCCCTTGGTTTACACAATTTTGGCACTCATCGCATATACCACTTCTTTCTGGTATCTGTTCATTCGTTTAATGTCAAAACGTGAACCAAACCCATGGTTATTTGCTCTTGTTGCAACTTTGGCACTCCTGTTGCACGGTACGGTTCTATGCCATGCCATGCTGACACCAGCCGGAATTAACTACGATGTTTTTAATTTAGTATCTTTTACATCGTGGCTTATGTTGTTGTTAAGTCTAATTTTTAGTATTTTTCGGCCTATTGTACCGTTAAACTTGTTAGGCATTCCTGTAGCGGCTATTGGCCTGATTTTAGGTTTTGGATTCAGCCGACCCGATCAATTTATTGAACAACATTCCCTAGGCCTTGATACCCATATCATTCTTTCTTTATCAGCCTATGCAGTTTTACTGATGGCAACCATTCACGCTATTTTGCTCTGGTTCCAAAATCGTGAACTCAAAAAGAAACAAAAAAAACGCTTTTGGGTCAATTTACTGCCATCAATTCAGGCGATGGAGTCTTTATTATTTGACCTCATCATTACTGGTTTTATTCTATTAACAATTGCACTCGCTTTTGGTTTCTTAACTGTCGATAGCTTCTTTGCACAGCACCTCGCTCATAAAACCGTATTTAGTATTATTTCCTGGTTTATCTACGGATCATTATTGATCGGCCATTACAAACTCGGATGGCGAGGTCAGAAAGCTATTCGTTTTACGTTAATCGGCTTTGTACTTTTAGCGATTGGTTTTATTGGTAGTAAATTTGTGCTTGAAATGATTTTGGGTCGTTAAATAAATTAAAATTTCATCGATACTAGACAGCGTTATACATATCCCGTATAACGCTGTTTTCTTTTTGCTCAGGTGGCACAGACTGTGAAACTCATACTCGCTCCAATGGAAGGTTTAACTGACCCGATCATGCGGGATACACTCACATCTGTTGGTCATTTCGACTGGTGTGTGACCGAGTTTATTCGAGTTACAGACAGTATTTTGCCAGATCATATTTACTATAGTTTTTGTCCAGAATTAAAAAATGACGGTAAAACAGCAGCTGGTACACCTGTCCATGTCCAGTTCTTAGGGAATAATCCAGATATGCTGGCAGCAAATGCAGCGAAAGTTGTTGAGCTTGGTGCGCCAGCAATTGATCTAAATTTCGGTTGTCCCGCAAAAACTGTAAACCGACACCGAGGCGGCTCTGTTCTTCTTGATGAACCTGATGTTGTACATATGCTAATTAAAGCAGTTAGGGATGCGGTACCTCCGCATATTCCTGTTTCAGCAAAAATGCGTTTAGGTTATCTAGATGAAAATCACACCATGGAAAATGCCCATGCTGTTGAAGATGCTGGTGCAAGTTGGTTGACAGTTCACGCCCGTACTAAAGCAGATGGTTACACTCCGCCTGCTTATTGGGAAAAAATTCTGCCCATTAAAGAAGCTTTAAAAATTAATGTAATTGCCAACGGTGAAATCTGGACCAATGCTGATGCTAAAGCCTGTCAGCAACAATCTGGCTGTGAAGATTTAATGATCGGGCGTGGTGCTGTGACGACCCCCGACTTAACACAATGCATTCGTGAAAATAGGAATGAGGCATTATTCAGTTGGGAACAACTGGTTGACTTACAAATTCGCTTTTTAAACGGTCAAGCAAAAACAGAAATTGGTATGGTTGGTCGTTATAAACAATGGTTAGGCATGATGACGAAAGCCTACCCCCAAGCTAAAAACTTATGGGACCAAGTGAAACGTATTAAAGCTTTAGATGAAATTGTTCAACAGCTAGAACACACCAGATCAGAAAACATTTAATGTAGTATAGTTATAAAAAGAGGGCGATTGTTTTCACGACCGCCCTCTTTCGTATTTCAGGTTAAGTTATTATTTTTTCTAAAAGCCACTGACTTTCATTTTTAAGTCAGTCACTGACGCCCCAGTAATACCAAAACTCCCCATAGAACCATTAGGCAAATTATTAAATGTCGTTGTACTTTGGGTTCCCATATTTCCTAAAGTGACATTGTTAAGTGAAGCATCGAACTTACTCGACACGCCGTTATTACCAAAAGTTAATCCTGTTGGATCAACGCCAGCATAAAAACCATCAAGCATAAAACCTGTTGAAGCATTCGTTCCTGCAAATTTAAAACCAAATGTTGCCCCAGTGTTATCGGACACCAAAGTAATTGGACAACCCGCAGCAGCAGAACAAATAGATTGAATTGCCCCACCAAATTTAACCATCACTGATTGAGCCGCATGACCAAGCTGGATATTTAAACGAGGTTTATTGGTTTGTACAAAGTTAATATCTAGATTTCCAGTAGAACGGATTAGTTCTTTTACACCCGTATTTACGGTTGTTCCCGAACTAAAAATTGATTTTGGTGCATAACTCGTTAATGCATAATTGGATAGACTAGATAAAGATGCACTTGGAGCCATATAGACTGAAAATGGTAAAAGTCGAATACCATTTACATCACTTCCCATAGATACAGCTAAATTTAAAAAAGGATTTCCACCGCCTGCATCAGTATCCATTACGATATTAAAAGAAGGATTACTAGATATCGCAGCTTTAATAAATTCAATGCCGGGAACTGGATTAGTAGAATTCCCTGCAATGACAAAACCAGCCTTACTATTATATGAAGTTGAAGCAATACCATTTGTATCAATGAGTGCAACTTGATTAAATTGGACTTTATCGGCTTGAATACCTAAAGTTAAACCATTTTGGCCTGTCGTTGCCGCAAGACTTTGATCATCCAAAGGCTGCATTGCAAAAACACTTGAACTACTGGCAAGTAACAACCAACACCCTATATTTTTATTCTTCATGTCGCTCTAATCCTTAAGAGACAAACGCTTATTATTTGTTCAGACTATCAGAATAATATTCAAGTACAAAGCAATTATCCCTATAACCCGACGAATGTAAATCCAATCACACTAAAATAAAATTTATATAAAAAAGTGACGATAATCGTCACTTTTTGGATTAGTTAAAAGCACCATTTCTTGGCACAATACTAAAGCTACTATTTAAACGTCCACCAGTAATGGCAAGCTCGCCTAAACGTGCACCTGCACCAGTTGATGGCGGATAGAAGTTAATATCTTTCACACGTAATGCGCCGTCAATACTCTTATCAGGGTTGAAATAAACTGCTGTATTTACGCCGACTTTACCTAAACCACTTGCGGTATCTTTGCCAACAACCAAAGCAGAATTAAACGCAAGCTTTCCTGTAATATTATCAAAGCCAATTGCAGAGCCATCGATCGGATCACTAATCTGGACTGTATTTCCAGTTGCTGTGGCAGGCATCGTGAAATCGCCGAGTACAGTTAAAGCACTACCATCTGCAATTGAACTGTTTGGTACAATTGATAAGTTAAGATCTCCGCCTAAACGCAGTTTTAGACCAAATAAGACATCATTATTTTTTGCGAAATTATCAACAGGTGAAGTACATGAACCTGTAGCTGGACAAGTTTTATATTTTGCCCCTGGTAGATACCCTGCTGCAATTTCAGTTGATAAAGCAAGTAGCATCTCTTTTAAACTAATATTAAGACTGCCATTTTCTAAGCCAATGCTTCCATTGCCTTTGAGGAACATATCAATATTACGTAACCCCATATAATAGTCAGTTGGATTACCCGCATTATTGGCATTTGAAGAACCATCAATTAATAAAATTGAGGTTGTTTTGGTTCCAGTCGCATCACGTCCCGTAGTTCCAGCAGCAATACCAAAACCTAAACGCGAAGTTGTTCCAGATGTAGCAACAACATTCTGAACAGGTTTACCATTGGCATCTTTTGTATAGTAATAAGCACTATTTGCCGGCGCATCTAAACCATATACAGCAGCATTCGCATTTAAGTTATAAAAAGGTAATGCTAAGCCCCACTGGTTGTTTGCACCATTGTTTGCAAACTGATTGGCAGGAGCGACATTCGCACTTGTTGTAAAACGACCACGTCTTGAAAATGCTTGAAACTCGGCACCACGCATCGCAAGAATCAAGCTAAATGGATTAGTAACCGTATCACGGTGAATATTATGCTGATAATCGGCAGCCGTTGTTAAAGTGCCCGCTCCTAAACGGATTCCGTTTAAGGTTGCGTTGTTTGGCATTAATAACGTTTTTGTATCCGCAAGATTTAGATATATATTTCCACTATCGAAATAACCGCGTGTAGCAGAGTTAAGCCCTGTTAAGTTGCCAAATTCGAAACCGTAAGCATTAAGACCCGCTCCACCAATTTCTAAAGTAGTGGCTTTGCCATCTGCGCCTAGCATTGAATCATTATCTTTGGTGAATTCACCTTTCATACGAAAGGCAATTCCAGAATTACCTAAAATACTATTACTTGAACCTGTACCCGAAGCGGTATTTGCCGTACCTAATATTGTTGTATCTGACGTACCATCTACACCACGGACTTGTAAATAACTATTTACCATACGTCCGCTAGCGCCTAAACGAATCAAACCTTTCGCATTTTGTGGACTATTGGTTGCATCTAAAGCATAAGGGTTAGATTTATCTACATTCGAACTGAGCATGACCTCAATATTCAGGCCTGAATTCGTTACTTTTCCGCTACTGTCTACATATGTACCGGCAGTTAAACCGGAAGCTGAATCTGCTACACGGTTAAAATCAACATAGCCATAGGTACTATTCGGAGTTTGCCCTACACCAGCAATATTTGTTCCCGTATTCGTCTGTAAAACGACACCACGAGTTGGGTCAATCAGCATGGCCCCTTTACCGACAAAGTTAAAGTTAAAATTTCTTAAAATTAACTGATTTAACTGGCTACGAACATCTAATTGCCCTAAATAAATATTGGCATTATTAATACCAAGCGTCATGCTTGACTGACTATTTGCATTAAATAGTCCATCTTGAGTAGTAATTGCCAAATTCAGAGGGGAAGTCGTTTGAATAGCCAACTGCCCCATTGTCGGCGAGCAAGTAGCAGAGGTATTACATACTTTAAAACTATTCACAGTAATGAGTGATGGACTGCTTTGCATAGAAAAGTCGAGTCCAGTTTTACCTGTGGTTGGATTACTCCCCACATCTAAACGGTAATTAGTACTTAAAGATTGACTAGATGCATTACTTTTTTGGACTTTTACACCACTTGCTTGAGCTCTTAAGACCTGATCGGCGCTACTAGGTGTACCTGCATGGTCATCCCAGTAAGCATTGTCAATATTGATTTCATTAAACGTCGTTTGTATTGAGATCCCATCTTGTCCATTGACGGCGCTCAAATCAGCATCTGTTAAAGCTTCTAAAGCATAAATTTGTCCACTCACTAACAACATGCTGGTTGTTAATGTATTTAAAATAAACTTTGAGCTGTGATTTTCTTTATTTTTTTTCATCACTTCAGTTCCTTTGAAATCTACATTAACCCTTAACAACGAGGATGGCTACCATCACAACTAAAGACCATAACTTTTCCTTGAATAGCCAAGTTTCCGTTCATCATCAAACCCATAAAACCAGTTTCACGTCCATGGTCATACGCCGATGGTGTTGAAGTAGCAACCTGCTGGTTCGCACTATTGGCAGTCGCTGCATAAGTTGGCTTTTTGAAATATGCATAATCATACATATTTGCGCTCGACCCTTGCACTGTTGTTGAGCTGGTAAAGTTATCTTGCTCAATTGATAAAGCATTAAAACCAAAGTTACGAATTAAAATTGGCTGTGCTGCGCTAAAACTAAGCTGAATAGCAGGCTTAATCATTTCGGTATTGTTTTTATCCAGATACTTTAAGTCAGCGCCATCCAACCCCATTTTTTGAATATTTAAAGTTCCTTGTACACCTTTAAATACCAACCAAAGTTTATTACCACTATTACTGTTTTCAGCCCAACCGCTTGGCTTACTCGCATCTGCTTGTACAAAACGTTTGTTAATCGCCAAACCAATATGACAAAACTCTACATTCTCACAGACACCACCACTACCATTATCAAAAATACCATTACTGGTCTGGTTTAAATTGAGCATCAAAGATAAATCAGCACCTGCCTGTCCATTAATCGCCTGCAATGCTTCATTATCTAAAGTTTGCAGCTCGGCATGAGTAACCGTTGCACAAAGAGCGAGGATTAAAGTACTTAATTTTTTCATATCATTATCCTCCTCTTATAAGCCTTTAGTTGTCAGTTTTAAATGCTGGATTAACACACCATCAATTACAGCTGAACCCATGTTATTAGTAATGGCTGAGCTAATTTGTGCTCCAGATAGCTTATAGGTGTTCAAATCTGCATTTGGCGTGGTGGTAGACCAACGTCCATTGTTATAAAGTGCATCTGGTAAAGGTGTGCCATTTGGTACAACAAATTGAGCCCCATTTCCAGCATCAGCTAAGGTATAACCTGTATTATTTACAGTCGGGTTGTAATAAGAGGTATTGTCGATACTAGCCCAGTTAGCACCTTGCGAGTCAAATTTTAAACCAGTACCTGCATTTCCAGTCCAGCCCGTTGCTGTACGGTACTGCCATGTATCATAACAAGTACTTAAGTTCAAAAATCCACAACTATAACTACCTGCACGACGCTCTTGATTTTGCAACTGGTAGAAGTTTTTAGTCTGCGTTATAGCTGCTACAGTGCCTGTAGGTAATTTACCAAATGAAATACCAACCGCATCTTGCGTACTGTTCCCTTTAAATGCTTCTAGAGTATTATTTGTAGCATTATAAACAGTTGAACCAATTGAAATACTACTATGCGTAGCACTAGAACCTTGGTAAGTTTTACCACCTAAGGTTACATTCGTACCACATTGATAAATATTACATGTAGAGCCCAAATAGCTAGTATCAGCACCACTATAGTCTGTATAAATTTTCTTATAAATTTCTGGTTTATTCGGAATACGAGCAAGTTCTAAACTAAAGTTTTTACCATCTGAGCTTAAAACAAGTGGTTGATATAAAGACCCTAACACAAGGTTAATATTTGGGTTATAGAGATATAAACCTTCATTCGCATCAAAGGTTGGTGCAATTCCACCATTAATTGCAGGTGTTACCAAATTACCTTGAGTAGTTCCAGACTCACGTGTACTCAAACGCAAAACATTATTCATAGCACTGTCAGTTGGAGCAGTCCATGAGCCCGTTGAAGTAACAGTCGTAGTTTGACTACGAATACGATATAACCAGTCCGAACTTGGAGAGTTATTACTTGGCGCACCCGTATATTGGGTGCTATAGCGATTTACCCATGGCCCTACTGTAGATGTTGGGGTATTTGAAGTAACGGTTGCTCTTAAATTAGATGCATCACCGCTGTTTAAACGAATAACTCCTGCCAAACCTAAAGTATCATTATAAAAAGGACTCATTCCACCAGCAGATGTTGCGCCTCCTAATGTTTGGAAAAGCTGTAAACGACTGCCATTTAAGCTAAAGTTATTCCAAACTCCTTGTAAACGAAGACGGTTTGCACGGCTTGCATCGGTACTGGTACCAATTAAACCATTTGAGTCGCCATAATTAAATTGGTCTGCTGCACCATTTATTTTATTTGGATTTCGGACAAAAATATCTGACCATAAACCTAATTTCAGCTTATAAGCATCTATACCGGCAGAGTCCTTCGTTCCAACCTCATATAAAGGGGCTTCCAAAGCTAAATAAGTGACTTGGCAAGTTGGATCGGACGCGCCAGTACAATTTGTCGCACTAAAGTTAGGTACTGAGTTTTCTGTCGCAACTTTAAAAATCCATGGGTTGACGGCAGTGCCCCAGCTTGAAATTGCAGCGGCCGCGTCAGTAGAAGCGATACGGCTATTCGTATCATTATCGGATTTAGAAAGTGCTAAACCATAAAGAAAAATATCTGCTTTACCAACCGCACGATCACCAGAATCAACCGAACCATTTTTATTAGTATCTGCTGCTGTCATACTTAAAGGGCCAACAGGTACATAATTGATATAACCCGTGTCTTTAGTACGATCCGTTAATATCTGACTAGAGGTTTCATTAGCCCCTGCGCCACGAAATACCATATAAGCATTCTGTGGCAAGATAGCAATACCTTCACCTGTAGTTTCACTTAAGCCCGCATCTGAAAGTTCTTCGAGTGCGAAGCTAGATTGGCTTATACAAAGCCCGATTAAACTTGCCAAAACGGTTTTTTGAAACCTTACCGTATAATTAAGTGTAGTCATCTTGACCTTCCTGTTTTATACGATGCCGCGCACCATATTTATTTTTCTTTAACAATCCTTGATGCCTGGTGAATCTATCCTTTTCACCTTAGACAATGAGGCAAATCTAAAAGATATTGCCAACCTTTCCACATTTCTATTATGCGGAATATTTGCACAAATGCAAAAAAAAGCATGTAAAAAATTACTTTTCCGATGAATGTAAAGTATCAGCTATAACATTCTTTTAAAATTAACAGAACTTTAAGTTTCCATAGCAGTTAGGAGCAAAACTCTGATTTTTTAAGACTAAATTCGTCAAATTCATAGGAACGTACTGACCTGTTAAATCAACTGATTGAACATTAATATCTCCCAATATACAATTTAGAGCCAAAGCTCCACACTCAATTGGGTTAGCAGTTAAATACTGGCTAACTTTACCTAAAGTGGCTTTTACCACGTCATCCGTAATTTTAACTTGTGATTGAGGGGTTACATCACCAATATCAATTGGATTTGATAATTCTAACCACCAGCCCGCTTGAGAAACAGACTTTGCTCCTGTCCACTGTAAATTTTGCCCTTGTAATGATAAAGAAGCCGCCGTACCATTCAAATTAACTTTATGGAAATATCCTAAATCCTCATTAACAGCTACATTTACACCTAAATTATTAATTGTACCAGACAGATTCCCACTAATAGTAAGCGGGATAGCTCCCCATGCTTGAGCATTTGCCTGGATAGGGCCTGATAAATTAATTCCACTAACTACAGCAGTACCTGTTAAATTAGCCGTCGTAATACGTTTTCCAGAAATAACTTGGGAAGGTAAAGATAAACTACCAGAAGCACTACTTAAGCCTAAATCATAACTTGTTGTCTGGAAGTCTGCTGTAATAAACCCTGTTGTACTTTTTACCTTACCGGTAATTGCTGTTCCTAAATTTGTTTGAGTTAATCCAGCTTGTCCTGACACTGCTTGTAAAGTACTAACCGTACCTCCAGTCGCTTGAGTCACCATATAACCACTAAAAGAGTTAATACCATTTTTTGTAGTTGTATTTTCTGAACCAAAAGTAAGTAGACCTTGAATGGATTCTGCACTTAATCTCACCCCAGCAACTTCACGAGTCGATGCACTGTTCGGGTTTTTAATCGCAAATTCAATAAATGGGTTGGTTAGTTTTGCTGAAGAGCTAGCACGACCATCGTTCGTATCGGAAAGACCGCTTAGACTTAAGTTATCGATATCAATATCACATGCACCCGCACCATTAGCTCCACCGCATCCAAGCTGCAATTTTTTAATATTCGCGTTCAGTTCCAAATCAGCATCTAAGCCCAATTTATAAAAACCTACGTTACTATTACTGTCACGTAGTTTTTCTAAATTTGCAGAGTCAGTAGGCGCAATATAAGACATACTCATTAAGGCTTGGCCACGAGTTGCGGATAGTTCCGAATCTGACATAGGGACTAATGTAGACGCAGCATACGCTGAAGAAAAGCATAAGCTTCCAAGCGCTATCGCTACATGAAGAGACGTAAACTGTCGCATGGCCGACCTCCGTATCCTTGGGGGCATAATCCTGTTTAATTTCTTTTTATTTGGCCTATCTGAATTTAGTAGATATCTAAGTAATTACTACTAAAAAGACAACCTATATCCGATACATTCGTTTTTCAATACTGTGATGCAGTACAAAAAACAAATCAATTATTGATCATATTATATTATTTTCTACAAAAGGAAACTGTCATTTATCACTATTCCGATAAACGCATCTTATGTAAATTTTACCCATAAAATTGGGCCACCTGAGCGACCCATTATTTTAAAACTCTTCTTTATCTAAGAAAAATTATGTTTTCGGAAGTGTAACGCCTGTTTGACCTTGGTATTTACCACCACGGTCTTTATAAGATGTTTCACATACTTCATCACTTTCAAAAAATAGCATCTGTGCTACGCCTTCCCCTGCATAAATGCGTGCAGGTAAATTAGTGGTGTTTGAGAATTCTAAAGTTACGTGACCTTCCCATTCAGGTTCTAATGGAGTCACATTTACAATAATACCGCAGCGAGCATAGGTCGACTTACCTAAACAGACGGTCAATACATTACGAGGAATACGGAAATATTCAATTGTACGCGCTAGAGCAAATGAGTTTGGCGGAATAATGCAAACATCAGACTCAATGTCGATAAAACTTTTGTCATCAAAATTCTTTGGATCGACAATTGCAGAATGTACGTTAGTAAAAACCTTGAATTCACGGGCACAGCGTACATCATAACCATAGCTAGAGACCCCGTAGGAAATCAACTTTTCACCATTTTTATCAAAACGGACTTGATTCTCTGCATAAGGTTCAATCATGCCGTGTTTTTCGCTCATCTCGCGAATCCAACGATCAGACTTAATAGCCATGTATTTTCTATCCAAAAGGTAATTTCATTGATTTCGACGTACTTTAACTTAAAAAAGCAATTATGAAAACAATGCAGAGCTACTCAACCTAAAAGAATAGCTCGACAGTACTTTTAAAGGCTCAGTAAAGCAGAGTAACTGATAGGAATTGAAAAACTGACTAAAACGAGTGAAGCTGTTTTTTGCAAATTCGTCTGATTTAACCACGCAACTTTCTTAGAAGCTAAAAGTGATCCCAAGAAAATCCAGAATAAGGCAATTGGCGTAATAAGCGCTAAGTAAGCCATCATATGAATCACATAAATGTGAAAATCACTCCATGCAGCCACAGGAAAAATTGCTGAAGCAAAGAGTAAGGCTTTAGGATTTAATAAGGTTGCACAAAATAACTCACGAGTACGGATCGTAGGCTGATTTAATTCAACTTCTTGATTTGCCGTATGCCATAACTTAATAGCTAAGAAAATAATATAACAAGCACTCAATAGCTTAAGAATAGGCGGTAGCAATGGCAATGTGGTGGACACTTTACCAATCAGCATTCCCCATGCAGAAATAGAGATCACGTAACCCAAAACTTCTGCTGGAATAAGTTTTACTGACTTCCGTAATCCTACTTGCACGCCTGAAGAAGCGAGTAAAGTGTTCGTTGGACCAGGTGTAAGTAAAATTGTGGCTACTAAGCCAATAAAAAGCCATGAAATCATTGAATGACCTCACAATATAGTCATCTCAGATTAATAGATATCCTGTCACATGGCAAAAGGTAATTGTAAGACAAAATTTTTAAAATCGTTTTTAAATTTAAAATAAAAACATTAAAAACAAAAACTTATATAATTACTGCAAAAAGCGATAAAGAAAACTTTACAGTCAGTTGTCATGCTTTTTAAATAGTTTCTTACTTAAGTAACATAAGTATTTTTATTTTAAGTCTATTTTTCCATCAAAAGTCTTTATAATAAAAAATATATAGTGATGGTAAGTTTAAATTTTAAGCTTTTAATAAGTTTCAATTCATATATTGTTTCTGATTTTTTTATATAGAGCAGCGCGCTCTACTACCTTAATGATTATGGCAAAGCACTTTTTTCAATCTTGGCTTCCCTCACCCGAGAAAGTTTCAAATATGAAATTTCTAAGGATTTTTGGTAAAAAGACCTTGAATCCTGTGCTTTGGTATGTCAATCGAAAATCAATTACCCGAGCTGTTTTTGTTGGAACTTTTTTTGGTTTACTGCCTATCCCTTTTCACAGTGTGTTTATTGTGATGGCGGTCTTACTATTCGAAGTAAATTTACCAATTAGCTTAATGCTGGCTTGGCTAAGTAACCCCCTTACTTTAGTTCCGATTCTATATATTGGTTTTTGGTTTGGTGCACATATTTTTCATGTGCATATGATCAACAAAGAAATGCTACTAGGTGTATTGCACCAGATTTCCCGCTGGATTACTCATTTCGGCCATGGGCACATTGATTTTAGTCTTGCGAAAATTTTGATGACAGGCCTGATTGTAGAAGCTTTCGCCTTTGCGGTCATTTTATATTTATGCACAGAAATTTTCTGGCGTTGGATGGTCATTAAAAACTGGAAAAGTAGACATCGCCAGAAAAAGCAAAAAGAAGAAGTTTTATAAAGACTTCGGTCTTCTTGCTTAGTTTTAAATTATTATTTTGGTAGTTTTGATTTCATATATTCTTCAGCCACATTGAGAACATACTCTTGGCATGCTTCTCCTGTGCCTGGGTCATAAGCTCCATTATTAGTAATGTTATTAGATAAAATTCGAATTCCTAGAAAAGGAACATTAAACTGGCTGGCAATTTGAGCAACTGACGCCGCTTCCATTTCCTCAACAGAAGTGCCATAACGTTGGTGGAAAAATTGAATACGATCAAGTTCATTATTCCAAACATCTGCTGAACCAATCGTTCCTTCAACCACCTCGCCTTTGTCATAACGGACTTTATGAGCCGCCATTAATAGCTCTTGGTTACCTTCAAACTTACGAATTGCAATAGGTTCTGGATCAGATTCATCAGTTGGCAAAACATCAAAAGCCTCAACCCATGTGAGTGAATTTGATCCACCACCTACTGGCTGCTTAGGCGTTCTAAATGCACCAATATTTGTCGCATATTTTCCTAAAACAATATCGTAAACGTGTAGGTCTGGGTCATGCCCGCCTGATGTTCCCTGATTAATAATCGCAATTGGTTTATAACGCTCGATAGCCAAAGCAGTTGCAGCAGCTGAGTTACTCATGCCCATGCGAGTTTTAGAGATAATCATGGGGTAACCATTGTAGGTTCCCTTCCAGAATATCCAACCACCTATAGTTTCAGCTTTCACATCTTGCAATTTAGAAGCCATCTGTTCCGACTCTACAGGTAAAGCACCTTGAATAATAATCGGTTGTAATTTCTGTTTTTGTTCCTGAACTGTTGGTGTTTCTGAGACGGTTGAGTTGTCATCATTACATCCAACTAAAAATAGGGCGCTACATAAACTGATTACGCCAAAAGCACATTTAAATTGCATTTTTTACCCTTTCTTTTTAAAAAGTGTAAAGTAGCAATCTACATGCCAATTTCAAGTTTAGCTTTGTTATTTAGATTCAGTACTTTAAATTTTACTTTTAACCAAATAATAAAAACCCGACTTAAAGTCGGGTTAGAGATGTTTTAGAAAATACGTTTGTCATCACGTGAACGCTGAGGAATTTTTTCAACCTGTTCCCACATCGCTTTGGCAATATCAATATAACTATCAGCAGCGTCATCCATTGCTACAACACTAGGTTTACCCTGATCAGCATGCTCACGGATCTGAGCATTTAGAGGCAAGCGACCTAATAATCGAATATGGTACTGTTCAGAGAGCTTGTCACCACCGCCAATACCAAAAATTTGCTCCTCATGACCACAGTTAGAGCAAATATGGGTCGACATGTTCTCAACGACACCTAACACGGGAATACCCACTTTATTAAACAGCTCAATTCCTTTGGTCGCATCAAGCAAGGCAACATTTTGTGGCGTAGTCACAATGATTGAACCAGTCACTGGAATACGCTGTGCAAGGGTAAGTTGAATATCACCAGTACCAGGCGGCATATCAATCATCAATACATCTAAATCAGGCCAAAGGGTTTGATTAAATAACTGCATTAAAGCACCCGTCGCCTTCGGTCCACGCCACGCGACAGGTGTGTTGTTATCACCAGTTAAATGTCCAATAGAAAGCACAGCCATACCGTAAGCATCTAAAGGTACAAAATTTTCACTTTCAATAAGAGGAGTTTTGCCAGCATTTCCCAGCATAGTCGGAATACTTGGACCATAGATATCGGCATCTAAAACCCCAACTTTCAGCCCCATCTTTTGCAAGGCAAGTGCCAAATTGACAGTGGTTGTTGATTTACCAACACCACCCTTGCCCGAAGAAACTAAAATAACATGCTTAATGCGAGGATGGAGTGGAACATCTCTCTGCTGTGGAGCAGCTTTTTGAATAGGAGGATTATTTGGATCTGGTTCTGATTTAGGTGAAGCATCTAACACAGGAGGTAGGTTCGAACTTTCTTGTGTAGTGCGCTTCTGTTGAACAACATGTAGGTTCAGTTCCTCAATACCACATTTTTCCAAAGCCCCAGCCAAATCATCATGAATTTGCTGCAAATGCTCTTTTTCATCAGGAAATGTATTAATAGTGAGTTGTAATACTCGACCTTGAACTTGAAGCTGACTAATGCGCTCTTTTAAAGCATCTTTTGAATGCGGTAGTAAATAATTTTGGAGTACGGTTTGGATTTCATCTTCTTTCACTTCTTGTGCAGGTGAAAAAACAGACTTTAATGAAGAAAGCCAAGACATATTGTTTACTCCAAAAACAGATCATTACAGCTTAATGGAGATAGTGTAACAGTATTGGTCCGCACTCGCTCGCCTTGGGATGAATAATTACTAACTTCCAATCTCATCTTTTAGGTAAGGAGTGCAGATTTTAGATTAAATAAACTTATTCATCAGAATCATGGTGCTTTAATTTATTTAACTTATCAGTTGCTGTTTTCTTCAACTCATCAAATTTCGCTGTTGCTTGCGTTTTTAACTCATCGAATTTTGTTGCAGCTTCATCTTTTAACTCGGCTGCTTTGGCTTTGGCATCATCAAGTTTATGGCCCGCTTCTGTACGTAAATGATCGAACTTATCTTGCAAGGTATGTTGAGCATCCTCAAGTTTACCTTTCAAATCACTTGCTTTCTCTTCAACCGCCTCTTTACCAGCAGCTTGTTTCTCTTTTACATTTTCTTTTAAATCATCCAAAGCTTTTTCACCTTGAACTTTTGCGTCTGCCGCTTTTGCTTTTAATTCATCTACTTTATCTTGAACCGCTTCTTTACCAGCAGCTTCTTTAGCTTTTACATTTTCCTTTAAATCATCCAAAGCTTTTTCACCTTGTACTTTTGCATCTGCCGCTTTTGCCTTTAAGTCATCTAATTTATTTTCAGTAGTCATCGTTGTTATCCTCGTAGTTAATTAAAAAATTACCTGAATAAGTTATTAGTTATACATCTTTATGGCTTATTTTCTGAACGTAACTGCAATTTGAAACAAAGACAATACAGGAAGATTCAAATATTTTTCGATTTGTTTATCTGTTCTAAAGAGAAGCAACTTCTCAATTAAAATCCGTTTTTTACAAATTGCTTGTTCTCCAGCAAAGATTATTAATCTTTGCTTATCTCCCTGCATCAGTTAAAATCTTCCACCTTATAAATACGAATGAGAGAATGAAATCCGTGCGTAAAATTTTAGTCACTAATGCCCTCCCTTATGCTAATGGTCCAATTCACATGGGTCATTTACTCGGTTACATCCAGGCAGATATCTGGGTTCGTGCCATGCGGGCAATGGGTCATGATGTGACTTATGTATGTGCGGATGATGCTCATGGTACTGCCATCATGCTACGTGCTGAGGCAAATGGTATTAGCCCAGAAGAACAAATTGCGAATGTTCAAAAAGAACATATCCGTGATTTTGATGGCTTCGGTGTACATTTTGATCACTATGATTCAACTCATAGCGATGCAAATAAAGCACGTTCAACAGATATCTATATTAAAAACCGTGAAGCTGGAAATATTGCAGTTCGCCCTGTAACTCAATTATTTGACCCAGAAAAAGGCATGTTCCTGTCTGACCGTTTCATTAAAGGTACATGCCCAAAATGTAAGGCAGAAGACCAATACGGCGACTCATGTGAAGTTTGTGGTACGACCTATAATGCAACTGAGTTACTCAACCCGCGCTCAACCTTAAGTGGTGCAACACCAGTTGAAAAATCTTCAGATCACTATTTCTTTAAACTACCGAATTTTGCTGAGTATTTACAGAAATGGACCCGTGATGAAGGTCGCTTACCTGTTTCGATTGCAAACAAACTCGATGAATGGTTTGAGTCGGGTTTAACCGATTGGGATATTTCCCGTGATGCACCTTATTTTGGTTTTGAGATTCCAGATGCGCCAAATAAATACTTTTATGTTTGGGTAGATGCGCCAATTGGTTATATGTCTAGTTTTGAAAATTACATCAAAGCGAAACGTCCAGATTTAAGTTTTGATGATTTCTGGAAAAAAGACAGCCAAAACGATGTGTACCATTTCATTGGTAAAGACATTGTTTATTTCCACGCATTGTTCTGGCCTGCAATGTTAGATGGGGCGAACTATCGCACTCCAACAGGCTTATTTGTGAACGGTTTCTTGACTGTGAACGGACAAAAAATGTCTAAGTCTCGTGGTACTTTCATTAAAGCAGAGACTTATTTACAGCATTTAAACCCAGAGTATTTACGTTACTACTTTGCATCTAAACTTTCAGATAAAGTTGAAGACTCTGACTTGAATCTTGATGATTTTATTCAAAAGGTAAACTCTGATTTAGTCGGTAAAGTCGTCAATATTGCGAGCCGTTGCGCTAAATTTATCAATAGTAGCTTTAACAATACCTTATCTGCTGAATGCGCAGAGCCTGAATTGGTACAAAGTTTTATTGATGCAGGTGACTCAATCGCTCAAGCTTTTGAGGCTCGTGAATTCTCGACCGCTATTCGTGAAATTATGGCACTTGCTGACCGTGCAAACCAATATATTGACGAGAAAAAGCCATGGGCTCTTGCTAAACAAGAAGGCCAAGAACAACAAGTTCTTGATGTGTGCTCGGTTGGTATCAACTTGTTCCGTCAATTAGCTGTGTATTTAGCTCCAGTTCTTCCAACTTTAGCTGAGCAAGTTCAAAGTTTCTTAAAACTTGAAAGCTTCAATTTTGAGTCACGTAAACAAATTCTTGTAAGCCATGAGATTGCACAGTTCCAACCACTCATGCAACGTGTTGATCCAAAAGCTGTTGCCGCAATGGTAGATGCATCTAAAGAATCTTTAGGTACTCCTGCTCCAGAAGCAACTAAAGCGACGGCGAAAAAGGACAAAGCTGGCGAGAAAAAAGCGGCTCGAGTTCCAGCTGTTGGTGAAGCAGAAATCATTGGTATTGAAGATTTCTTAAAAGTTGACTTGCGTGTTGCTCAGGTCGTTGAAGCAGGCACTGTTGAAGGTTCAGATAAATTACTTCAACTTACTTTAGATGTTGGTGAAGCTGAACCACGTAACGTATTCAGTGGTATTCGTAGCCAATACACACCAGAAGATTTAAAAGGCAAACTGGTAGTCATGGTTGCTAATCTTGCACCACGTAAAATGCGTTTTGGTATTTCAAACGGAATGGTACTTGCTGCTGGAAATGGTGAAGGGATTTTCATTATTTCTCCAGATAGCGGTGCAAAACCAGGCGATAAAGTTTCTTAATCTGCCTTAATAAAAAAGCTTCCTAAATTGGAAGCTTTTTTATTTTTTAAAATCTGATTTTTAAAGAAACATAAATAAGTAAATTTAAATTACGACCAAGGCCATCCTTCACAAGGGTTATTAAATAAAACATGTATGTTTCCTAACTCCTCATTTGTTAAATAACCATTTTTATTTTCATCTAAATAATGAAATAGCCCTGTTTGCTTGTTTTCACCTTGAAAACGTTTATCTGTAGGCCAATTATAAGGATAGAAATCCTCAACACGTTGAAATTCTTTTAGGCTATACATTCCATCATGATTTAAATCATATTTTTCCTGAAAAAGCTCCCAATCTAAAGACGAAGGTTCACAGGCATTTGCCACATTCAAAATACAGCAAGTTACGCATCCAGCAAGTAACTTAATAGTTAGATTGCTCATAATTATTCGCTTGGATATCGGAAATTTTATAATCCTTTTCATGAACCGGAGTACCAACAATACTCATGGTCCGCTCACTTGCCGGTGGTTGCTTGCTCATCGTTCTCATCTCACATCCTGTAGTTAAGATGAGAAAAACTACAGAAATGCTCACCATTAGTTTTTTCATAACGTGATCCTCATTTCTTTTTGTTTTATTTATTAAGTTACCACTTTTTAAATATTTAAGTGCTAAAAAAGATATTTCAAATTGTATATATTTTATGCAAAAATAAAGCCAAACGATGAATGCCTGACTTTCTATTCTTTAGATATTTTAATTAAAGACTTATCATTTGAAGAAAATTAACTTTAAACCCAATAGGCTAACAATGCTTCCAGCAACTCGGTCAACACCAGTTTTTGCCTTTAAATACATTGTTCTAGGCTTCTCTGAAGATAACAACATCGCAACACATGAATACCAACCAGCGTCGATCATAAAACAAATCACTGGTAATGCGACGTAGTAATAATTTGGGATTTCTTTCGGCAGTAAAGCAGTAAATACACTTGCTAACACGACTGCGATTTTTGGATTACTTAACTGAGTAATCAAACCATATCGATATGCCTGTTTATAAGTCATTTTCGATTTTGAATCGTTTTCAACTGCAATTGGTTCTTTGGCGTGTTTAATAATTTTAAAAGCAAGCCAAAGTAAATAAAGCCCACCGCCAATTTTTAAAATTAAATATGCAGAAGGCACAGCCAATAAAACTGCCTGTAATCCCATAACAGCTAATAGGCCAAACAGAGCCGCACCTGTACCCGTTCCTAATGCTGTAAATAAACCATGTTTACGTGATTTGGAAATTGAATTTTGCGCTACATAAATAAAACTTGGCCCTGGGCTTATTGCTCCAAGCATCAATGCCATTGCAATTGAAAAGAGAGGAATAAGAGAGTCAAACATTGGGCTAGCCTAGCATCATGTAATTGCGCGGTATTCTAGCAGCTTTTTATGACGCATTTAAAAGAGCACAAAATATAAATGATGAAAAATGAATTTTCATGTTTTTACAATTTTTATCTTCACAACGGACAAAAATGTCCGTTAAATATCTAACTTCAAAATTCTCTAAACGATGACATGAGTAAACGTCAAAAAATTGCTGCCCATAATCGGGATGAATTACTCAATGCAGCCGAAGAATGTTTTCGTATTCATGGCATTAATGTCCCTTTACAAGTCGTCATTGATTATGCAGGGGTAGGAAGAGCGACGTTCTATCGTAATTTTGGTGATCGCAAGGTGTTAATTAGCGCCCTTTTAGAGCGTGCGATTACACAGCTAGAGCAAAAAGCAGCTTATTTTCAACAATTCGAGGATGGTTTATTTCGTTTAATTGAAGGACATATTGGACAACTCCCCAAGCTCGCAATTTTGCAAGATTTTTGGAGAGTAATTGATCGACAAGACCCAATTATGTTAAAAATTTATGAACGGCGAAATAATGCACTTAACCCACTGATTGAAAATGCGATAAAACAACAACTGTGCAGAGCTGATCTTACTGCCGATGACTATGCAATGGTCACAGCAATGTTAGGTTCTTCATTTCAAGGACATGAGCCAGAAGAACAGACTCGCTTAGCAAAACGAGCAATTGAATTACTATTTCATGGTATTCAAATACAAAAAATTCGAGGGATAGAATGAGTAAAACGCCTCGTTACTTAGAAACACCTCCAGATTGGACTCCAGAAGAACAACCAACTCTGCCTGGTTCACCAGCCGCCATTGTACATTCTGTACCTAAGCGATTTATTTACTTTTTTATCGGTTTATTTGTCGCCCTTTCGGCAAGTTTAAGTAATGGCTTTATTACGGCAAATTTACCTTTAATTCAAGGCGAGTATGGGCTCACTCCTTCTGAAGCGGCTTGGCTCCCTGCTGCCTATGTCATGGCAAATGTCAGCTCAAATCTAATTTTATTTAAAGCCAGACAACAATATGGTTTACGCCTATTTTCAGAAATAGGCTTAGCAATTTTTATTGTTGTGCTTATTTTACATATTTTTGTGCATACCTATGAAATGG
This sequence comes from Acinetobacter calcoaceticus, assembly GCF_900520355.1. NCBI lineage: Bacteria > Pseudomonadati > Pseudomonadota > Gammaproteobacteria > Moraxellales > Moraxellaceae > Acinetobacter > Acinetobacter calcoaceticus. Next base: position 3,109,711 of record NZ_LS999521.1, read on the forward strand.
CGTTATTTGCTCGGGTCGTTGCTGGTTTAGCTGGTGCACCATTGAGCTCATTAGGTATGTATTACACCATGCAGGCTTTCAAAAAAGCCGACATGGCAAAAGGAATATATATTGCCTTCGGTTTTCAGCAACTTGGCGTACCATTGGCTTGGATTATTTCTCCTTTCCTTGTGAGTACAGACAGTTGGTCTGTTCTTTATACGTTTGAGCTTGGTTTAGCGCTTTGTTGTTTAGCCATGGTCGTTTCATTGAAATTACCACGTAGCTTAAGAATCTATGTATTTGAGAAACAGGATTTCTTCACCTTTGCTTTGCTAGCCCCAGGTTTTGCATGCTTATGTATTGTGCTAACGCAAGGTCCAATTTTATGGTGGTTTAATAGTGAATGGCTTGCTTACGTATTAATTGCAGGTTTTAGCTTAGTTGTACTCGGTTTACTCTACGAACACTATCGTGCTAACCCACTCATTATGACCCGTTGGCTAGGCGCCTCTTCAACTCTACGCTTTATTTTTGGTGCATTTGCAATCCGACTATTAATGTCAGAACAAAGCTATGCTGCCGTTAATTTTTTAAAAACGATGGGAATGGGTCCTGATCAGTTCGTTCCACTCTATGTCGTCATATTGGTCGGAATTTTAAGTGGAACACTTTTTAGTGCGCTTACTTTTTCACGCGAACGAATTATCTTCCACTTACTTTTCGCAGAGTTTCTGATTTTGGTTGCATGTGGACTAGATTATCACTTAACCAGTGATGTTCGGCCGGTAAACTTCTTTGCGAGTCAGTTCTTGGTGGGCTTTGCAGGTGGCTTATTTATTGGGCCATTACTTTTAATTGGCTTTGCGCAAACACTGGCTAAAGGTCCATCTTATGTAGTGACCTTCATCGTATTATTTTCTGCTACGCAAACTTTCGGTGGCTTAGTCGGCTCCTCCTTCTTCTCGACCTATCAACAGCATCGTACGCAAAACTATCAAGCAGAGATGATTAAAGATTTAGAACAAGCAGACCCTTTAGTCGCTCAAAGACTTTCAACCTATCAACGTAGCGCGGCCATCACAACGAATGATCCAGTGTTACAAACTGCTCAATCCATGCGATCACTCAATCAAGTTGTGACTCGTGAGGCTCAGGTACGCGCCTACAATGATGTTATTGCATTAAATGGTATTTTTGCTGTCGCTCTGCTCTTATGGGGTGGATTTAATATTGCACGAAGCAAATATCTACAGCGCAGAGGAATTAGCCGTCCTTAATGGCTTTCATTTTTGATGAAATAGAAATTGAGATTTATATATGTCAGATGATCAAAACAAACCAGAACAAACTCCACCTCAAGCAGCCCCTGCTCCGTCTAACGAACCAGCACCTGCAAGTAAACTCATTCCGACCAAGCGCTCTACTTTATTGTGGATGCTGGTAGTTCTAATAGTCGGTATTTTAGTAATTTTATGGGCTTGGAGAATTGGACCTTTTGCAACCAGTGTCCAACAAACTGACAATAGTTATGTCAAAGGTAAAACTACCATTTTATCTTCTCAGATTAATGGCTATGTTAAAGACGTATTAGTAAAAGATTTTGACCATGTCAAAAAGGGTCAAGTGTTAATGCATATTGATGCAACCACTTACGATCAAAAAGTCACACAAGCTGCTTCAGGCGTTGAACAGGCTAAAAATACCTTAGCCAATCAAACCCAATCCATTGCTCAGAAACAAGCTGATATTGTGGCAGCACAAGCCAAAGTTGATCAAGTTAAAGCTCAATACCAACTCTCTTTAGCGCAGCTCAGACGTTATCAACAGTTGGGTAATAGTGGAGCTGCATCTAAATCTGAACAAGATAAAGCAGCAGCAGATGCAGAAAATAACCTTGCGGCACTCAAACAGGCAGAAGCAAATGTTTTAGTAGCCGAAGAAGCTTTAAAAACAGCACAAGTGGCTAAAGCGGGGTTAGAGGCACAGGTCTCTAGTGCTAAAGCTCAATTAGACCAAGCACAAACCACCAAAGATTATAGTGTCATTATTGCCCCAATGAATGGACAGCTTGGTGAAGTAAACCCTCGTGTTGGTCAATACGTAGCTGCTGGTTCACAATTACTCTATTTGATTCCCCAACAAACGTGGGTAATTGCCAATTTCAAAGAAACTCAAATTGCCAATATGCGAGTTGGGCAAAAAGCATGGTTTACAGTCGATGCTATGAAACACAAAAAATTTACAGGCCATGTTGAACAAATATCACCAGCTGCGGGTTCAGAATTTAGTGTCTTAAAACCAGATAATGCGACTGGTAACTTTACCAAAGTGGTTCAGCGTATTGCGGTACGTATTACGATAGATCCAAATCAGGAAGGATTTGAATACTTACGTCCAGGTATGTCAGTGATTACCTCTGTCGACACAAGCTCTTAATTAGTTTTTTAAAATTCTGTTTAAAAAGCTACAATGTGATCAATCATTATTTTCTCAATTTCTAATGTTTGATCACATTGTTCCATCTGTTCCCTATCAGTCTATTAACCTACCTTATTCCGTACATCTCGATATTAAACGATTAGATTTAATTCACCCTCAAATTTCGGGTAATAAATTTTTTAAATTAAAATACAATATATTAGAAGCCCAAAAACAAGGGTTAACCCGTATTTTGACATTTGGCGGAGCTTATTCAAATCATATTGCTGCGACCGCCTATGCTGCTCATCTTTATGGCTTAAAAAGTGTAGGCATTATTCGTGGAGAAGAACTCGCCACACAACCACTTAACCCAACATTAGCAAATGCTCAAAAGTTAGGAATGCAGTTGCATTTCGTCTCACGCAATGAATATCGTTTGAGAAATGATGGGAATTATCTTCAACAATTACACAATCATTTTCCAAAAACCTATCTCATACCTGAAGGCGGTACTAATGATTTAGCAGTACGAGGCTGTCAAGAAATTCTCAGTCAAAGTGATTTGCAAAACTATGATGTCATTTGCTGTGCAGTCGGAACTGGAGGGACTATTTCTGGGCTGATTGAACGAAGTGCCCCACATCAAAAGATTTTAGGGTTTTCTGCATTAAAAGGTAATTTTCTAAAACGAGATATTATGCAGTGGACTAAAAAACAGAATTGGTCACTGACAGATGCCTACTGCTGTGGTGGTTACGCTAAAACTTCACCTGAGCTACTCGCATTTATCCAAAAATTTGAAGAGCAACATGCGGTACCACTTGAACCGATCTATACGGGAAAAATGATGTTCGGTCTGTTTGACCTTATCAAAAATAATTACTTTCCTGAAGGAACTCGTATTCTGGCAATTCATTCTGGTGGTTTACAAGGGAAAATCACATCAATAACTTACTAGTTTTTAGGTCACATTGTTCACTACCGTGATAAATGTCTTTAGCATGAGTAAGTGTCGGCATGATAGTATATGCCCCTTTTAAATTTTCACGATTAATCGAGAATCTCTTATGTCTAACAGTCATGTCGATGTCATTGTCTTAGGTGCAGGTGCTTCTGGACTCATGTTGGCTGCACATGCTGCTAAACGCGGGCGCTCGGTTTTAATTTTAGAAAAAGCCAATAAAATTGGTAAAAAGATTTTAATGTCAGGTGGTGGTAAGTGTAACTTTACTAACCTATATGTAGAACCTGATAACTATATTTCTCATAATCCGCACTTCGTTATTTCTGCCCTGTCACGTTATAGCAACTGGGACTTTATCGGTTTGGTATGTGATTATAAAATTGCCTATGAAGAACGTAAACACGGGCAATTATTTACACTAAACGGCGCTAAAGAAATTTTAGAAATGCTGGTGAGTGAGTGTAATAAAACTAAAAATGTGGATATCCAAACCCATTGCGAAGTTGGACAAATTACACCCTTGGAAAAAGGTGGATTTTCACTAAACACCAATCAAGGACATTACACTTGTGATTCTTTAGTGATTGCGACTGGGGGCTTATCGATTCCCACATTAGGTGGTTCCGGTTTTGGCTATGAACTGGCACAAAAATTTGGACATCAGGTTTTTCCAACTCGTGCAGGTTTAGTTCCATTTACTTTTTCAGATCATATTAAAGAAGTCACTACACGCTTAAGTGGCAATGCTTTGGATGTAACGTTAAGCAACTCAAAAAATAGCTTTACTGAAGCATTATTATTTACCCACCGTGGTTTGAGTGGACCAAGTTCTTTACAGCTTTCGAACTATTGGAATTCAGGAGAAAGTTTTAAAATTGACTTTTTCCCAAGCCAAGATTTAGCGACTTATTTAAAAGATAAAAAGAAAACACAGCCTAAAGTTTTATTACGTACTCTTCTTAATGAGTTTACTGCCAAAAGTATTATCCAAGAGTTACAACAACTCATATGGTCAGAGCAGAGCGAAACAGCGATTGGTAATATCAGTGATGCACAGCTAGATCATATTGCCGAGCAGTTACATGGCTTCGCAGTTAAACCGTCTGGAACAGAAGGATATCGTACCGCTGAAGTTACTTTAGGCGGAATAGATACAACAGAAGTATCTTCCAAGACTATGGAAAGTAAAAAGCAGAAAGGACTGTTTTTTGTTGGCGAAGTACTTGATGTGACCGGACATTTAGGTGGCTACAACTTCCAGTGGGCGTGGTCTTCTGCCTATGCTGCTGCCCAATACGTATAAACTAATTTGAGTTTTTCGAACTATTTGATGCGGTCTGTGAATCTTGTGGCTGAGAAGTAGTCTGTTTCAAGTTTTCTGACTTACTAAATACAAATTTATAAGCACTTGCTAAAAAACCTACCGTAATTCCGGCAATGACAATTGGTGCTAAAAAACGACCTGGTTTCTTCATCGTATTTTCCTCACTTATTTGTTTTTATAACGGCCAAAAAAGAACGACCACTCAATATAGAGTGGTCGAACTTATCACAAAAATCAAAGATTTTTTGTACTGTTTATCTGAAATTCAGTTTAATTCCCTTAAATTTCATCATTTTCACCTGTAGAACCAAACGGTTTATTCACTGGGGGTTGTGTTGGGTTCACCTGTACAGAATCTGCTGGTTTTGCATCAGATGAAACTGTAGATGGTGGAGTCGTTGGCGCAGATGTAGTTGTGGCTGGAGCTGCACTACTCGTGCTAGAAGGTGGCTGATAAAGAGGATTTGGTTGATTCGCTTCTTTTTTAGCTTTATCTAACAAATCAGTTAAAAGTCGTTCTGCTGGTTGGCGACCACCTAAGCCAAATGCAAGAGCGAAAGCAACTGCAACTGCGCCTAGAGTCAAACCGAATGCAAGATTAACAATTGAATCTGCAATACCCATGGCTCTTAAACCAAGCGCAAGTACTAGACCAATAATTAAGACACGAACTAAGTTAGCTAACCAACGCGAGCTATTATATTCACCACGTTGCACCACATTCGCCACAACATTTGCGAGCCAGAAGCCAATAACCAAAATAACAGCACCTAACAGAATGTTTGCACCGAAATGGATAAACATTGCGATTAGACCACTGATTTGATCGAAACCAAGACGATCTGCCGCTTCAGATACTGCAAAAAGCATGGTGAAGAATACGATTAGGCAACCGACAGCGCTAGAAACTTTAGTTTGACCTAAAAAGCGTTGTATATCTAATTTGGCAGGAATTTCATCAACACCAGTTCCAGCAATTAACTCTGCAACCAAACGCCCAACAAAACGAGAAACGATATAAGCGACAAGTAAAATCAGACCCGCAGCAATAATATTTGGAATTGCGCGTAAGATTTCATTCAGCATTGCTGTTGCAGGTTGAGAAATTGTTTCAATTCCTAAAGCTTCAAATGCAACGATTAATGTCGTAATAATAATGATGGCAAAAACAAATGAACCTAAGAATTTGCCTACATTAGAGCTTTTGAAAAGACCAATTTTTTCCGCTTGAGCCTGAACACCTAAGCTATTTATTAAACCTTCAACAATACCGCGTACAATTTTTGCCAAGATATACCCAACAAAAACGATAACGCCCGCAATAAAGATATTTGGTAAGAACGCTACGGCTTCATTTACCATATTTTGAACTGGAATCAGTAAGCCTGTTAGTCCTAATATTGAAAGAACAATCGGAAGGAAAAGTAACAATACAAGCCAGTAAAGAATTTCACCGATATTTTGGCTAATTCCACCTACACCCACTTCAGTACTTAATTTATCGTCAAGTTGGGTTCTGGATAAAACATTGGTAACCCCTGCTCGCACCAGTCGAGCAACGATCCAACCAATAAAACCCACCACCACAGCAGCAATGATATTTGGAATATAGACAAGTACCTGATTAATCATATTGCTGAACGGGCCGCTTACTCCACTAATGTTTAGTACATTTAGAGCTGCGACAACAGCTAAAATTAGAATAAACCAAAATACGACCTTGGAAATCAGGCCTTCGATATTTGGGGCTCGGCCAGTTGCTGATGATAATTTTGCATTTGTATTTACTTTTTGCAGTAGCTTTTTCACACCTGCTGCTACTAATAAAGCAATTATCCAACCCACTAATAAGATCACTATTGCAGCCAGAATTGGATGAAACTGATCCCAGTAATACATTGCATCAAATTGAGCGCCGCGAGGCCCATCAAAAAATTCATTCATATTGTTATGTCCTCAATTGTTCTGTTCTTTTCAGTGTTATCTCTAGGAAACACCATTCGTTGTAAAAAAATGACGATGAATGCGGTCTATCTCACCTTATGTTTTGAATATTTTGTAATCAACACACTTCTGCATAAATACAACAAATTGATGCAAAAGGTTGCAAAAAAGCCTTCAGGTCTTCACCTAAAGGCTTGATATCAAGATATACTGGTTAAATTATTACCTCGTTTTAACCTATATAGGTCTTTAAATTAGAGGCATTTGAAATGACATGTGGCACGGGCTCATGTTGCATAGCTCCTTCTTCTTTAGGCACGTTGCTATGATCAGCTATCATATAAACTACAAGGGCAAGAAGAAAAAGCCCAACAATAATTAAAATATAAACTGGTAATCTTCTTTTTTTCGCAGTTTCTTCAGGACTCGTCACATGAGGTGGTTTTGAAAAATCATGCATCTTCTTTCCCCTCTTCTATTATCATTAACTTTATATTCATCTTAGCAATTTGCTTTGTTGCATTGTGTGAAAAAGCATTATGCGAAGGTGTCTGTGATTGCAAAACTCTACTTTTAAAATAATAAAAATAGTATAAAATTTACACACATTAATTTAAGCAATTAAAAATAATTTCCAACTATTCACGAACTTCGTCTATGCCCCATTTGTAATACAATATGTTTTAGCGCTTACTTTTTAGAAAATAGGCTATAATAAGCCCCCATGTTTTAAAGCTACTCTATTTTATGATGTATCGTCAGCAAAACGTAACTCTTGATCTCGACACTGACGTCACACATCAATGTTATATCCACCAGACAAGAGACGAACATCTCATTGGTATTATTGAATTTAATAAACCAAGTTATGAACTCAAATGGGGTGATCTGGAATATTTTCGTCGTCGTACTGAAGAATTTTCAGTTATGCCATTTCCTGACTGCATTAACGCCATGATTGTTGATATTCGTAATATCAATATTTTTCTGGACAATGAAGTTCCGATTTTACCTTGGCGTTTACTTGAAGAAGACTGTCCTGTTCGCTTAGTTGTTCCCCAAGATCGTTTAGAACATTATGCAGGCCTTTTTGAACCTACTTGGCTTTCAAGTGATGTAGACAGTGCAATTTCCGAAATTCGTGAATTTATGGATATGTTTGTCCATTAATAAACATATCCATAAAATAATTTTAAAGTTCTTTTAATTGTCGTTTGTTACCAGTAATTTTCTACTGCAATATTTCCCTCACCTCGACGATTCATCGTCAAACCACGGCGCTTTAAAGCTTCTTTCGTGTCATCCACCATTTGTGGGTTGCCACAAAGCATGACATGGCTTGTTGCGTGGCTCAATTCTATACCAGCAACTTTTTCTAATTCACCGTTTTCAATCAAAACCGGCAAACGGTCATGTAACTGTGCCAATGGATCACGAGTGATAATTGAAATAAATTTAAAACCGACGTGCCCTTCCCCAAAAGTTTCAGCAATCTCTTGAATACGATCGACATAAGCTAATTCAGCAGCTGTACGCACACTGTAAACCAAATTAATCTTTTGATATTTCGACCATGTATCGAAGTCTTGTAGCATCGATAAAAATGGAGCTAAGCCAGTACCTGTTGCTAATAACCATAAATCATGCGGTAAAGGCTGTTGATAACGAGCTAAAGTAAGATAACCATAAGGTATTTTTTCTAAATAAAGCTCATCTCCTACCTTCAAATGTTGAAGATTTGAAGTAAATGCGCCATCAGGTACCACAATCGAGAAAAATTCTAGCGTTTCATCAAATGGAGAAGACACTACCGAATAGGCACGAACAACAAGTTCTTCTCCAACTTTCAGTCCAATACGTGCAAATTGCCCAGCAGTAAATTTAAAATGTGCAGGGCGAGTCATGGTGAAACTAAAAAGAGTTGGAGTCCAGCGGTGTACAGATAAAACTTTTTCTACGCTAAATTTTTCAATTGACATGATTTCAACGTGGCATGAAATAGTGCGCTCATGTTAGCATGACAGTCGAAATAATGAATACTTTTAAACGTTAAGGCTTTTTAAACATGCGCATGACATTACGCCAGTTGGCTGTTTTTGTAGCAGTCGCTCAAGAAGGAACTGTCACCAAAGCCAGTGATGCGGTCAGACTGACGCAAAGTGCAGCAAGTATGGCTTTAGCCGATTTAGAGGATGGTCTTGGTGCCCCTCTATTTGATCGTTTAGGTAAACGACTACAACTCAATGATCTTGGTCGCTTTTTATTACCACAAGCGCTAGAAATATTAGGTCGCTGTGAAGCTTTTGAGCAAGCTGCAAAAGGTGAGTTACAAAGTATTGACTTACGTATTGGGGCAACTCTAACGATCAGTGATTACCTCATGCCAGATTTAATGGCGAACTTTTTACAGTATCACCCCAAAGCACACTTGCAATTACAGGTGGGCAATACACGCCAAATGATTGAAGCTGTCAATCAGTTTCAGCTTGATTTAGCATTAATTGAAGGCTCGTGTCACCTGCCTCAACTTCAATGTATTCACTGGCGAGATGATGAGCTAGCAGTATGCTGCTCCCCTGATCACCCTCTAGCACGTTTAAATCGACCTTTAACAGCACATGATTTTTATCAGGTTGAATGGATTTTACGTGAAGAAGGTTCGGGAACTCGTGAAGTATTTGATAATGCTATTTTGCAAGACCTGCCAGACGCTAATATTCGCCTAACCCTAGGTCACAATGAAGCAATCTTGAAAATCGTTGCTGGTGGTTTAGGAATGTCTTGTATCTCTAAACTCGCTATTGAACCTTTAATTGAAAAAGAACAATTAGTTATTTTAGAAACGCCATTCTGGCAACTTACTCGCCCACTTTACATGTTGGTACACCGTCAAAAATACCAAGGTCCTGGCCTCAAAGCATTTTTACAATTCTGTGAAGAGCAGGTTTAAGACCTTATCTTCTAGTGCCATCTTGAGTCATTTTCACATGGCTCACCACTTTATTATTTAAGAAAATTAAGGGAAGCTTACACCTCCCTTAATTTATATTACTTACTCATTCCACACACCATCAAAAATCTTCTTTGCTGGTCTTAGCTAAACTCTGCCCTAAGATAGCCTTGAAGATTAAGAACACTGTTAGCGTCGAAAATGTGATAACAACTCTGTTGTAATCGCTTTATTATGATCAGTGATTTGAGTTTTTTTGGTTTTAGATGGATTAGGATCGATACGCTCAATCTTTATAGCCTTAAATTTCCCTTGATTATCTACAGCGAGAAATTTCACTTTTTCATTTCTTTTCGGCTCCCCTTCTGATGCAGGAAAATCCGAAATATGGAAGAAAATATCTCCTTCAGCCGTTCCAATAAAACCAAATCCTTTTTCAGGATCATATTGTTTAACTTTTCCGGTATAAAACTCTTGCTTCATGATCTTTACCCTACTTTTTCAATACTGTTATTACAGCAGAAAATTAAAAAGAGACTTTCAATCCGCCCTCAAAACTTTACGGTTTGATTAAGTCTCTTTTTATCGTTATTTCAAAAATTAGTCTTTTTGGACACTACCAAAAATTTTATCGCCCGCATCACCTAAACCAGGAACAATATAGCCCTGTTCATTTAAGCCATTATCAATAGATGCTGTATAAATCTGTACATCTGGATGAGCTGCTTCAACTTTAGCAACACCTTCTGGGGCAGCAACTAATACCATAACACGTATATCTTTACAGCCACTCGCCTTTAACACATCAATGGCAGCAACTAATGAGTTACCTGTTGCCAACATTGGATCGATAATCATTGCAAGACGATTAGCAACATCTGGAACTAGTTTTTTATAATAAGTACGAACTTCTAATGTTTCTTCATTACGTTCAAGACCTAAAACACTAACTTTTGCACTTGGAATCAGATTAAGTACGCCATCCAGCATACCAATTCCTGCACGTAAAATCGGTACAATCGTTATTTTTTTACCAGCAATACGCTGAGTAGTAACAGTTCCGGCCCATCCATTAATTTCACAATCCACAACTGGTAAATCTTTTGTTGCTTCATACGTCAATAACATAGTCACTTCCTGAGCAAGCTCACGGAAATTCTTAGTACTGATGTCAGAACGACGTAACAAACCTAATTTATGACGAATAAGTGGGTGACGAATTTCTTGAATGGCCACAGATGTTACCTAAAAATATAAAAACGTATTTATTATAATCTTTTTTTAATGCCCAATAAAAAAAAGCCTCCAGATTTGGAGGCTTTTTTGTACACTAAGATTATTGTTGTTGTGAAAGCATGAAATGTAATGGAGATAAAATTTCTGCTTTTAATGCCAAATTAATCATTGGATCTGGGTAAACACCCAAAATAATAACTAATGCAGCAGCAGCCAATACCATTAAACCACCTACTTTTTGACCCCAATGAGCATCTGCATCAATACGAGGGGTTTCTGGTGGTGTCATATACATTACAACCATCACACGTAAGTAATAGTACAAACCAATACCACTACCCACAATAATCATTGCAGCCAAGAACCAGTGTTGAGTTGTTACAGCAGCCATTACCACTAAGAACTTACCAATGAAGCCCGCTGTTAATGGAATACCAGCCAAAGATAACATCATGACTGTTAACGTTGCTGTAAGTACTGGACGACGCCAGAACAAACCACGGTAGTCTGCAAGGCTTTGTGCTTCATCTACGTTGTTATATGGGCTAGACATTAACGCTACCGCACCAAAAGCACCGATAGTTGTTAATACATAAGACACCACATATACAGTTACGCTACCCAAGCTCGCATAAGTCATGCTAATTAAAGCAATTAACAAATAACCAAAATGAGCAATAGATGAATAACCAAGAATACGTTTTAAGTTAACTTGACGAACAGCGAGTAAGTTACCCACTAAAATCGACAATACTGCAATGATTGTCAAAATAGTAACTAACGAGTCCACCATAATTGCGCCTGAAGCAAGCATATAGCGCACGAACAAACCAATGGTTGCAACTTTAGCAGCGGTCGCCAAGAAAGTTGCCATTGGCGCTGGTGCACCTGCATATACATCTGGTGTCCATTTATGGAACGGCGCAAGCGATAATTTAAATGCAACAGCAAAGATAATAAGTGCTAAACCTAATAACACCATTGGCTGTTTGATTGCACCAAATAACGCCTGTACAGAATCATAGAATGAAAGCGAACCAGTATATGCATAGATATATGCCATACCCATCAACAACATTGCAGAAGCTGTCGCTGAAAGTACAAGATATTTAATACCAGCTTCAAGTGAACTACTACGTTGATAGGTATAAGCAAGTAAGCCATATACAGGAATCGACATTAACTCAAGGCTAATGAAGAACGATGCATAGTGAGAACTTGCAACCATCAACATTGCACCTGCTACTGAAGCAAGTAACAAAAGATATAGTTCTTCACGGTTATCTTTATAAGTTTCGATGTAAGCATGAGACAAAGTACAACAAGCCAATGCCGCAATCAAAATCATAAATTGATAGAACATGGTAAATGGATCAACCATAAACATGCCCATCACATTTGCCGGTACAAACTTACCGCCAAATACTGCAAATAAAATATAAAGTGCAGCGAGGTTTAAACCAACTACAGAGGTTGTTGCGATCAAATTATGATTACGCTTAATAGAAATTAACAGCATGACGACGATTGTTGTCAAAGCAACAATCATCACCGGAGCTAAAGGCATAAGCGTAGAGAGTGATACTGTGAAGTTCATGATTATTGGATCTCCACATGGTCAAGTTGAGTAGCTGTTTGCTGAACAGTTTCAACGACTTCTTGAACTGGCATATAACTATTGACCAACCACTGCATGCTTGAATGAGACATATCCAAGAATGTTTGTGGGTAGATACCAAGCCAAACGAGACCAATCGCACAAATCATCAAAATACCAACTTCACGAGCAGATAAGTCTTTTAGTGGACTAGTGTAGTGTTGCTTTTGTTCAGGGTTTGGTTCACCAAATAAAGCACGGTGAATCAAGATCAAGCCATATAAGCCTGCAAATACAAGGCTGATAGAAGCAAGAATCGTGAATACAGGATATTTATTAAATGAGCCCATCAAGATCAGGAATTCACCAATAAAGTTACCCAAACCTGGCACGCCTACAAGAGCAGCCACGAAGAACATCAAGAAGAATGGCAAGTACTGAAGTTGGCCACGAAGACCACCCATTAAACGCAAGTCACGTGTATGTAAACGTTCGTAGATCTGACCAGACATAATGAACAATGCAGCTGATGACAAACCATGTGCCAACATCATGATCATTAGACCTTGGAAGGTCAAAATATTACCTGCATAGATTGCAAGTAAAATAAAGCCCATGTGTGAAATCGACGTATACGCAAGTAAACGTTTCATATCAGTTTGCTGGTAAGCACACCATGCGCCGTAAAAAATACCAATCAAACCGAAAATAATCGCAATATCTGCAAACTGTGCAGAAGCTGTAGGGAAGAATGGAATAACAAAACGAAGCAAGCCATACGCAGCTGTCTTAATCAAGATACCTGCCAAGTCTACAGAACCTGCTGTAGGAGCTTGAGCATGCGCATCTGGCAACCAACCATGTAATGGAAATACTGGTAACTTCACTGCAAAACCAATGAAGAAACAGATCATGAAACCATACGCTAAGCTCGGAGGTAAGTGGTTTGCTACAGCTAATAAATAGTTGTAATCGAAACCGATCATTCCGGTCATCATGTAGCCATAGACTACAAGACCAAGAATACCGATTAACATCACTAAACCAGCGATTTGCGTGTAAAGGAAGAACTTGGTAGCTGCGTAAACACGTGAACGACCGTTTGAACCTTTATGACCCCATAACGCAATCAGGAAGTAGATTGGTACAAGCATCATCTCCCAGAAGAAGAAGAACAAGAACAGGTCAATCGCTAAGAATACACCGATAACACCACCTAAACTCCATAAGAGGTTTAAGTGGAAGAAACCAACATTCTTTTGAATTTCGCCCCATGAACAACCAACAGCAAGTACACCAAGTAACGCTGTTAATAATACCATGAGTAAAGATAAGCCATCCACTGCAAGGTGAATGCCGATACCGAGTGATTGAATCCACGGTAAATAGAACTCAGCAGACCAAGTTGGGATTTTTGAACCCAACTCATAGCTATAAGTTCCACTTTGCCAAAGTGCAAGACCTAAGCCCAAAGTAATGAGCATACCAATTAAGGCAATCCAGCGTGGCAAGGTTTTGTCGAGCTTATCGACTAACCAACAAATAAAACCAGCAATGAACGGAACAAGAATCAGCGCGGGTAAAATTAAATTGTTTTCCATTTTATTTCCCCACTACCTGAATAACGATCAAGATCATCAATAACACCACTACACCGAGTGACATGCTTGATGCGTATTCACGCAATGATCCGGTTTGACGTGAGCTTGTAAAACTATTTCCGCCTTTCACAAGTGCAGGAAGAACTAACCACAAACTGTCAATCGGATCACGGCCAAAGATTTTGGCGAAGAATAAATAAGGTTTAACAAAAACGATGTCATACAATGCATCAAAACCAAAAGCGGTACGGCAAATATGTGCCAGACCTGCACCCAAACTTGTTTGAGCAAATGATTTCACTGCACCATAAGCAAATGTAAATAATGCTATACCAACAACTAGACCAACTAGCGCAATTCCTACTGCTAAATGCTCTGCCCCATGCATGCCTTCTACAAATTGTTCAGCCACATGGAATTCAGGAATTTTTGCAGTATTAAGAATACCAGCTACAGGTGCTTTTAATACGGCACCAACAAAAGTAGACAGTACAGCTAAAATGCCCAATGGAGCCCAGTACGTTGCACCTTTAATTTCATGGTAAGGCGTGTTTTCTTGACCAAAGAATACAACCCAGATTAAACGGAATGTATAAATTGAAGTCAGGAATGCACCTGCTACACCCACCCAATATAAGGTGTGATATAAAGCAACTGATTGACCTTGTACCCATACTTCACCAAGAATCGCATCTTTAGAGAAGAAGCCAATTGTCAAGAATGGAATAGCTGCTAATGCACCGCCACCAATCGCGAAACAAGCAAATAGGAATTTGTTACGTTTGAACAAGCCACCCATTTTGAAGATGTTTTGCTCGTGGTGGTAAGCCAGAATCACCGCACCAGACGACAAGAATAATAATGCCTTAAAGAATGCGTGGGCCAACATGTGGAACAAACCAGCTTGATAAGCTTCCGCACCTACAGCCATAAACATATAGCCAAGCTGACTCATTGTTGAGTAAGCCAAGATACGTTTGATGTCTGTTTGAACGAGTGCAGCAAAACCTGCAACTAACAAAGTCACAGCACCTGTTACCGAAATGAATTGCATCACTTCAGGCGCAAGTTCAAATACGCTAAATAGACGGCAGCATAAATATACACCAGCCGTTACCATTGTTGCTGCATGGATTAATGCAGAAACAGGTGTTGGACCTGCCATTGCATCTGCCAACCATGTTTGCAATGGAATTTGAGCAGATTTACCAGCCGCACCCAAGAACAACATTAATGCAGTCCAGATCGTAAGAGACGAACTCTTCGTCATTACTTCTGCTGCATGTTCAACGATGTACTGAGTATTCAACGTACCAAATTGTTGGTAAAGCAAGAATAAAGCGATAAGTAAGAATACGTCACCTACACGGGTAACTGTAAATGCTTTGATCGCAGCCCAACCATTTGCAGGGTTTGCATAATAGAAACCGATCAGCAAATAAGAACAAAGACCTACGCCTTCCCAACCTAAGAATAACAACGCTAAGTTGTCGCCCAATACAAGCACAAGCATGCTGGCAACAAACAGGTTGAAATAAGAGAAGAAGCGCGCATAGCCCTCTTCACCACGCATGTACCATGATGCAAAGATGTGGATTAAGAAACCAACACCTGTAACCATGCCCATCATGAGTAAAGATAAGCCATCTAAATGTAAGCTAATGCCCGGTGCAAAACCGCCAACATTGAACCATGTCCACAGGTTTTGAACAAAAACTTGCTGACCACTGGTGGTAAATGCCATTCCAGCAATCAATGCAAATAATGCAGAGAAACCTACAGAACCCACACCAATAATTGCTGCAACATTTTCAGAGAGTTTGTCTCGTCCTGCCGCCAATAAAATAAAACCGATTAGCGGAAATAATACTGTTAGATATAAATAACTCATCCGCGCATCTCACTAGCAGCATCCACATCCAAATGATGGAAGCGATGATAGAACTGAAGAACAATCGCAAGACCGATACATGCCTCTGCTGCTGCAAGGGTCAAAATCAGAATGAACATGACTTGTCCATCTGGTTGTGCCCATACGCTACCCGCAAGAACAAATGCCAATGCAGCAGCATTCATCATGACCTCAAGGCTCATTAACATAAATAATAGGTTGCGTCGCACCATTACACCGTAAAAACCGAGTGCAAAAAGGATGGTTGCAACAATCAAACCATGTTCTAAAGGAATCTGGCCCATTATTCTTTTTCCTCTTCTGCACCTGGTTCACGTTTACCTAAGTGGTATGCTGCAACAAGGGCTGCTAGCAATAACATCGCGGCAACTTCAACCAATAGTAAATAGTGAGTAAAGAGTGCTTGACCAACTACTTTTGGTCCAATCACTTGTGCCCCAAGTGGTGCTGAAATTGTGGTGTATTCACCACCAAGCATCCAAACCAAAAGCAAGCCGAGTAAGAAACTCATGAGTGCTGGATATGCCCAAGCATCTGAAGAAAGCCATTTACGTTCTTGTTCTACAGTGTGTTGACCTAAATTCAACATCATCACCACGAAGACAAACAGAACCATAATTGCTCCGGCATAAACAATGATTTCAAGAGCACCTGCAAAAGGCGCCCCCACGATCATGAAAATACCAGCAACAGCAAGCAATGAAACAATTAGACTAAGTAAAGCGTGTACAGGGTTCGTGTTAGTCACTACACGAACCGTAGAAACGATGGCCACGAGTGCCATCAAATAAAACGGCCACATCATGGTAATAGACTCCGTACATCAATTGGTGCACTTTCTTTCTGCGCCTGACCTTTCTCTTTACCGTTAATTGCCATACCCGCTACACGGTAGAAGTTGTAGTCTGGGTATTTACCCGGACCTGAAATGAGTAAGTTTTCTTTCTCATAAACCAAGTCTTGACGTACATATTCACCAAGTTCGAAATCTGGTGTCATCTGAATCGCAGTTGTTGGACACGCTTCTTCACACATACCGCAGAAAATACAGCGTGAAAAGTTGATGCGGAAAAATTCCGGGTACCAACGTCCATCTTCTTTTTCTGCTTTTTGCAATGAGATACAGCCAACCGGACACGCAACCGCACATAGGTTACATGCCACACAACGCTCTTCCCCATCTGGGTCACGCGTCAACACAATACGACCACGAAAGCGTGGCGGCACAATCTGTTCAGCTGGTACTTCTGGATATAAAATCGTGTCACGTTTACGCGTTACATGGCTAAATACCATAAACAACGAACGTACAATCGATCCGAATCCAGCTAGAAATTTATACATTTTGTACTCCCTGCTGTCCTAGGCCTGATTCATCAGAATCACAGCACCAGTCACTAACAAGTTGACCAACGCCAATGGCAAACAAATTTTCCAACCAAAGTTCATGACTTGGTCATAACGTGGACGCATTAAAGAACCACGAGCCAAAACAAACATCATTACAAAGAATGCTGTTTTAATCACAAACCAGAATACTGGCGGAACAAATGGAATTTCTAAATTGAATGGTGCTAACCAGCCACCGAAGAATAAAGTTACGATCAATGCAGAAATAAGTACCACGTTGACATATTCAGCAACGAAGAACATCCCCCATTTCATACCACCATATTCAACATGGTAACCTTCAGCCAATTCTTGTTCTGCTTCGGGTTGGTCAAATGGATGACGGTGAGTTACCGCAACACCAGCAACCACAAAAATCAAGAAACCTAAGAATTGTGGAATGACGAACCAAACATCTCGTTGTGCTTCAACAATTTCACGAAGGTTAAATGAGCCTGCAATTGCAACCACACCCATCAATGAAATACCCAAAAACACTTCATAAGAAATGGTTTGAGCAGCTGAACGTAAGCCACCAAGCAATGAGTATTTGTTATTTGAAGCCCAGCCACCAAACAATACTGCATAGACTGCAATACCAGCCATTGCCATGAAGAACAACAAACCGATGCTCATGTCGGCAACACCCAGTGAAGGACTCACCGGGATAACCATGAATGAAAGAACCGCTGTTGCCATTGCAACAGCTGGTGCTAAACGGAATGTAAGCTTGTCAGCAAATTTTGGTGTCCAGTCTTCTTTGAACATGATCTTGAGCATGTCGGCAACGATCTGGAACATACCACCAGGACCAACACGGTTTGGACCATAACGGTCTTGCCACAAAGCAAGCAAACGACGTTCAATAAAAGACATCAACGCTGCAACTAAAACAACCACAAGCAAAATCACAACTGCTTGAACTACAGCATAGGCAATTGGCCAGTTCTCAGCCCAAAGTGGCGTTTGACGTATAATTTCTTGATTCATGAATTACACTCCTAAAGCCACTGAAACAGGCTCAGCTAGTGACACCATTGGTGCTAAACCAACTGGGTAACCAATATAACCTGTAGGTAAATATTCAATTACTTGTACAGGCAAGCTCACACTGGTTTCGCCTGCTTTTACTGTAATGCGTTGACCTTCTTGAAGGTTCAAACGAGTTGCATCTTGTTCGCCCACTGCAAACATCGCTTCTGGAATACGAGTTTCCATTGCAGGTGTTTTAATTGTGAATTCACCAGAACCAAAAATATGATGCATTGGTACTAAGCGGAAACTTTCAGGGTTTGCAACTACCGCTACTGGAGCTACATAGCTACGTGCAGGACGTTTTGCTAGGTGATCAAATAAACGAACACCTGAATCACCACCTTTTAAGTGACCACCCACTTCATCTTGGTATTTGTTCCAAGATTGTGGAGAGTTCCAGCCCGGAGCCCATGCAAATGGTACTAATGATGATGCTTTTTGCGGACCAACATAACCTTCCATCGAGAATGTTAATGCTGAATCTAAATCTGTAGGCTGTTTAGGTTCATGAACCGATAACGGCGCACGCATTGCTGTACGACCTGAATAACGACGTGGTTCACGTGCAATTTTCAAACCATGTACACGGTAACCTGCATCAGGTGCCACATCTTGAATAGCTTCAAGTACTGGTACATTTTTTACGATGCTTTCAATCACATCATCAAGCAATGTCCAGTCTACAGCTTTACCTTTAATGCCAGTTTCAATGGCATGTAACCAACGCCATGATTCTTTAATTGCATATTCAGGTTTGTAGTAACTTGGATCGTAAACTTGATAGAAACGCTGTGCACGACCTTCTTGGCTTACAACAGTACCGTCACCTTCAGCAAAACTTGCTGCTGAAAGTACAATATCAGCCTGTTTCACAGTTTCAGTTTCACTGTGATCAAGCACAATGACTGTTTCAGCTTTATCAAGTGCAGCCTGCACTTGTACAGCAGGTAAGCGACGGAACAAGTCATTTTCAACAATAACAAGTGTGTCGTAGTCTTGAGCAAATGCTTGTTCAAGGCTTAAGCCACCAAACAATGCCAAGCCCATCGAGTTCACTTCAGGAACCACAAGACTTAAACCAGCTTTAGAACCCAAGTTCTGAGTCAACTCAGCCGCAGCTTCCATAATAGAAGCATCTTGCAAGCTAGTACCCGCAATGATTAATGGCTTGTTTGCCGCTTTTAACGTATCAGCAATGGTTTGAGCAAATGCTTTTGCATCGTCATCTAAACCATTCACTGTTTCGCCTTTCACTGCCGCAGCGACTGCAAAACCTAAACGAGCAATATCATTTGGAGAAGCAACAACTTCACCAGTTGCAACGTCGGCAAGACGAGTTTGAGTTGCAGCCAAGATATAGATCGGAGATTTTGCATCTTGACCAATACGTTGTACAGGCTCAGCCAACCATTCTGGCGTACGTGTTTTTGCAGCCATTTCGCGAGCTTTATTTTTCGCAGCTTGACGAACTGACAAAGCCATACGCGGTGCAGTTTGAGTCAGGTCTTCACCTAAAATCAGAACAGCATCATAACTTTCAATTTCACGCATGTTCGGGTTGTAAATACCCTCGGTTTGCATGATAGATGCAGCAAGTTCAACAAGGCTTTGCTCTTTTTGCGCAATACCAGTTGAGTAATTTGCCTGACCTACAAGCTCACGTAATGCATAGTTCGATTCCAAGCTTGCGCGCGGAGAACCGATACCCAAAACTTTTTTGCCTTGAAGCTTAGCAATCGTTTGATCTAAAGCTTGGTCGACAGAAACAGTTGCAACAGTTTCACTGTTACGGAACTGAGGCTGACGTGGACGGTCTGCACGGTTTACATAACCTGTGCCAAAACGACCTTTGTCACAAAGGAAGTACTGATTAACCGAACCATTGAAACGGTTTTCTACACGACGGATTTCACCATAGCGTTCACCCGGAGAAATGTTACAACCAGAAGAACAGCCTTGGCACACGCTTGGTGCATACTGCATGTCCCATTTACGGTTATAACGCTCTGAATGTGTCTTATCAGTGAATACACCTGTTGGACATACTTCAGTCAAGTTACCCGAGAATTCAGACTCTAAAGTACCTGATTCAGGACGACCGAAATACACACGAGATGCATTGGCATACACACCAAAGTCCGTACCGCCCGCATAGTCGTTGTAGTAACGAACACAACGGTAACAAGCAATACAGCGGTTCATTTCATGTGCAATGAATGAGCCGAGTTCTTGGTTGTAATGCGTACGTTTTGTAAAACGGTAGCGACGACGGTCATGACCAGTCATCACAGTCATATCTTGTAAATGACAGTGACCACCCTCTTCACAGACTGGACAGTCGTGCGGGTGATTCGTCATCAAAAATTCAACAATAGATGCACGGAAATCTGTTGCTTCTTTGTCTTCAATCGAGATATAGGTGTTGTCAGATGCTGGTGTCATGCATGACATGACTAAACGCCCACGCGTATCTTCTGGATTCGCATATTGCGTAACAGCACATTGACGGCAAGAACCAACCGAACCTAAGGATGGATGCCAACAAAAATATGGGATGTCGATGCCCAGACTCAAACATGCTTGTAGCAAGTTTTCCGAGCCGTTGACTTCATACGATTTTCCATCGACATGAATTGTAGCCATAAGTCGAATTCCTTAAGCTTGTTCTACGTTGCTGGTTTGCACGACAGGACGAGTCGTCACTTTCGCTTCAAACTCACCACGGAAATGTTTGAGTGCGCCCATAAGCGGCTCCATCGCACCTGGTGCGTGGGCACAGAAAGTTTTACCGATCCATAATTTACGAGTCAATTCTTGTAAATGATCGATATCTTCTTTCTTACCTTCGCCTGCTTCAAGTGATTTAAGCGCTTTAACAGCCCATGGCAAACCATCACGACATGGTGTACAGAAACCACATGATTCGCGCGCAAAGAACTCTTCTAAGTTACGAGTGAGCGATACCATACATTGAGTTTCATCTACCACCATCAATAAACATGTTCCCAAACGAGAACCTGCTTTCATAATCGTGTCTGCATCCATTGGTAAATCAATGGTATCTGCCGGCAAAAAGTCAGTTGAAGCACCACCCGGTAACCATGCTTTAAGCTTTAAGCCTTCTCGCATACCACCAGCATGATCTTCAATCACTTCACGTGCAGTTGTACCAAATGGCAATTCCCAAAGACCCGGGAATTTCACTTTACCTGACGCACCATAAATTTTAGTGCCTGGGTCTTTTGATTTACCAGCAGATAGGCCGATATACCACTCTGGACCACGAAGCATAATTGCTGGCAAGTTGTTATAAGTTTCAACGTTGTTCACAATTGTTGGACGGCCCCATGCTCCTGCAACTTGCGGGAACGGTGGCTTGGTACGTGGGTTAGCACGACGGCCTTCAAGCGAGTTAATCAATGCAGTTTCTTCACCACAGATATAACGCCCTGCACCCGTATGTACATGCAGATCAAAATTCCAGCCAGAATCCAAGATATTTTCGCCTAAATAACCTTTAGCACGAATCTGTTCTAATGCTTCATTTAGATATTGAGCTGCCTCAATATATTCACCACGGATAAAGATATAACCTTGAGTTGCCTCTAAGGTATAACCCGCAATTAACATACCTTCGATCAATTGATGCGGAAGTTTTTCCATCAACAAACGATCTTTAAAAGTACCCGGCTCCATTTCGTCGGCATTACAGATCAAATAACGTGGACCACCATCATTTGGTGCCATTAATGACCATTTAATACCCGCTGGGAAACCCGCACCACCACGACCTTTTACGGTTGCAGCTTTAATGACATCTAACACTTCAGCAGGTTTCATGCTTAATGCTTTTTTAAAGCCTGCATAACCTTCAAGTGCTTCGTAATCATCAGCACCACGAACTTCTTCACGTTTACTTAAACGCCAAGTTAGTGGGTGAGTTTCTGGATTACCGTCGCCATAAATTGGTTTTGGTTCAGTATTCATACATACTTCTCCAATAACTGTTTGACTGATGACACCTCAACTAAACCGTGAGTATCTTCATCAATCATTAAAGTTGGGCCTTTGTCGCAGTTGCCTAGGCAGCAAATTGGAAGTAGCGTAAAACGACCATCTGCTGTCGTCTGACCATACTGAATACCTAATTCGCGCTGGAATGCTTCAGCAAGTGTTTCTGCACCCATTAAGAAGCAAGCAATTGAGTCACAAAGCAAAATCACGTGACGACCTACCGGGTGGCGATAGATACGGTTGTAAAATGTTGCAACACCTTCCAAATCAGCAACACTCATCGACAATAACTGTGCGATGGCATTCATTTGAGCGTCATCTACCCAACCATTACGGCGTTGTACACACTTCAATGCATCCAAAGAGGCTGCACGAGGGTATGGATAGTGACCAATGTGATGTTCGATGTCGTGAATTTCTTCCGCAGTCAAAATCCCTTCAACATTCACACGTGGCTTTTTATCAGTCAAAATCATCATTATGTGTTACCTCTTAGCGATCCACGTCAGCCATAACCACGTCAATGGTCGCCAGATAAATGATTAAGTCAGATACCAAACTGCCGTTAATCACTGCAGGCATTTGCTGTAAGTGAGTAAACGTCGGTGTACGAATACGAGTACGATAACTCATCGTCGATTTATCTGAAGTCAAGTAATACGTACTTGCACCTTTAACCACTTCAGTCATAAATGATGACTCGCCCGCTGGCATGACAGGACCCCATGAAACGCTCAAGAAGTGCGTAATCAAGGTTTCAATATCTTGTAATGTCTTATCTTTCGGTGGTGGAACAGCCAATGGATGATCCGCTTTATATGGACCAGAAGGCATGTTATCCAAACACTGTTGAATAATTTTTAACGACTCAGTAATTTCACGGAAGTGAACGAGTACACGTGCATAAGCATCGCCTTCATACTCAACTGGCACATCAAAATCGAAGTTTTCATAGCCACTGTATGGACGATATTTACGAACATCAAAATCAATACCTGTCGCACGTAAACCAGTACCTGTCACACCCCATGCGAGTGCAGACTTAGCATCGTATTGCGCAACGTTACGCGTACGACCAATAAACACAGAGTTTTTCAATGCTGCTGTGTAGTATTCGTTTAAGCGCTTAGGCATCCACTCTAGCAAGTCTTTAACAAGTTTTTGCCAGTTATTTGGAAGATCGTGTGCTGTACCACCAATACGGAACCATGCTGGATGCATACGGTAACCCGTGATTGCTTCAACAATGTCGTAAACTTTTTGACGGTCTGCGAACATATAGAATACTGGTGTCATACCACCGGCATCCTGAATTGCCGTACCACAGAACAACAAGTGGTTATTAATACGGAATAATTCGTTCAACATGACACGAATGACTTGAGCACGTTCAGGAACTTTGATTCCTGCCATTTGCTCTACAGCCATCACATACGGCATGTTCTGAGCGCAACCACCCAAGTAGTCCACACGGTCTGTATAAGGAATGAAAGAATGCCATGTTTGACGTTCAGCCATCTTTTCCACACCACGGTGGTGATAACCGATATCAGGAACACAGTCCTTCACTTCTTCGCCATCTAACTGCAATACAACACGGAACGCACCATGTGCAGATGGATGGTTAGGACCCAAGTTCAGGAACATGAAATCTTCGTCAGCGTTACCGCGCTTAAGACCCCAGTCTTCTGGAACAAAACGTAAGTGCTCTTGTTCAAAGTCTTGTTTCGCTTTGTCTTGCATGTACGGCGTATATTCTGTCGCACGTGCTGAATATTCTTTACGTAACGGATGACCTTCCCAGTACGTTGGCAACAAGATACGACGGAGCATTGGATGCCCTTCGAAATTGATACCGAACATATCGTAAGCTTCACGTTCATACCAGTTGGCATTTGGCCAGATATTGGTCGCTGTCGGAAGGTTAAGATCATTTTCGTTCAAGGCAACCTTGATACGAATGTCACTATTACGCTCAAGCGATAATAAATGATAGAACACAGTGAAGTCAGATGCTGGTAAACCATCACGATGAACACGTAAACGCTCATCCATCGCAGATAAGTCAAACAGCATTACATATGGACGTTCCACTTTACGTAGGAACATAAGGACTTCTTGCACGCGTGCGCGCTCAACCCAGACTGTTGGAAACTCTTCAAAAGTCGCCTGCACGTAAAAGTTCTCACCAAATTTGGTTTTGAGTTCTTCTACGATTGCAAATGCTGGGCGTGAATCAACTGGTGTTGACTCTGGCATAGCAATGTCAGTTTCAGCCATTGGCTTGGCTTCCTATTTAATACAAATTCTGTCAATTTTCTCGATGAACATATCGCTAGATATGTCAACGCACCGTCAAAAAATTATTTAATCTCATCCATAGAGCGTAAGTTTTTAACGGCAATACGCTGCGCATTCTTACGGTCACGTTCTGGCATCATCTTTGGCTTATACACTGGCTGAAGATCATCACCGATCACGGCAGAAAGCGGGCGTCGCTCTAATTGAATCTGGTCTTGCAAAAGCATTAAAGCTTGAATTAATGCTTCAGGACGAGGCGGACAACCTGGGACGTACACGTCAACAGGAATAATTTTGTCTACACCTTGTACTACTGAATAGATGTCGTACATACCTCCAGAGTTTGCACAAGCACCCATCGAGATGACCCATTTAGGCTCTAACATCTGTTCATATAGACGCTGAATAACTGGTGCCATTTTTACGAAACAGGTCCCTGCAACAATCATCAAGTCAGCTTGACGAGGTGAAGCACGGATAACCTCTGCGCCGAAACGTGACAAGTCATGCACGCCTGTTAAGGTCGTTGCATACTCAACGTAACAACATGAGGTACCGAAGTTAAATGGCCACAAGGAGTTTTTACGCCCCCAGTTTACTGCTGTATGCAAGACATCCTCTAAACGAGTCATGAATACGTTTTTATTCACTTCCTCTTCGAGTGGATCTGTCACGATTTGACGTTCTTGCAATGGGTATTGATCAGCATCCGGATTCGCGCGGGTCAGAGTATATTTCATCCCGACTTACTCCTTTTCAGATGACAATGCAGGTGTATTTTTTGACTTAACACGACCTGATGATTGAGCTGGAATCTGGCCTGTAGGGTCAGTTACGAGCTCTTCAATAGAGTTAAAGCGTGTAATTTCAGCAATGTTCATTGTTGGTGAACCAATTTTAATCGCCTCACCTGCTGATTTACGGCGATCTGCTGGTGACCAACTTAAAGCACCTACAGAGAAGGCATAAACAAGCGCAATCAATAAATCAACGACAAAGATCACGACAGTGGTATATCCCAACCACCCTACTTCACGCACAGAAGTAGACCATGCATAGAGGTAAAGTGCCTCTAAGTCGAAGACAACAAAGAAAATTGCAACTAAATAGAACTTTGCAGACAGGCGAATGCGAGCGCCACCAGCACTCACGACACCCGATTCAAACTGCTCTTGCTTAGCACGCCCCCACGATTTCCCCCCGAGGAGTAAGGGAACTGTGAGCATAAAGACGCAAAGAAATGTAACGCCGATCACGAAGGCGATAATCGCCCAGTCGTATGGAGTAATGGCACTCATGCGGGGATAACTCCTGGCAGGCCTATTATTTAACAAAGAATGTATGTATTGGCCTTCAAATACACCAAACACAAAATTAATCCCGCCAATTGTACCTGATTTCTAATTTCGCATGCTAGTTGAAGCGTCTTAGTCTTTCGGATGATTTTCTAAACAAAACTATTCTTCTATGGGTTGTAAGGGGGGTTTCACCGCACATAATCGGTTTATTTAATAGTTTTTTTGTTTATGATGATTTTTTTCATTTTTTAATTTTAGAATAATTACACAGTTCATCAACCATTAAGTTTTTATAACTTACTTTTTTATAATATTAGTTTGTTTTTTATTGTATTCAACTTCCCCTCTGAATTATGATGAATGTTTAGTCATGCATAATATTTTATTACTCTTGGATAAGAGTGTTTATCATTAAGGGCAGCTGATGCCATACTCACTTCGTGAATTTTCATTTTCCTCTTCTTTAAAATTTTTTCTCCTGTTTGGTTTTATTATTACGGTATGTTGTTTTATTGGCATCGCATCTCGTCCTTTAAGTTTTCTGGCGTTCTTTTGGCCTGCCAATTCTGTTTTGCTCGGGTTACTGATTCGCTTTCCAAGTACGCGTCGACCAAGCACATTATTAGGGGCCTATATAGGGTATTTGATTAGCGATCTATTTCAAGGTACTCCATTTACCCTCACACTTGTTTTAACAACGTCAAATTTTATTTATGTTGTCACTACCCTGGCCCTCTATATGTTTTTTAATCAGCATATTAAAGCGGCCTATCGAGGCTATTCCTACCTCTTTTTATTTGGTCTATGTGGTATAGGCAGCGTAGCAGGTGCATTGTTTGCAGCAACTTTCGTTCCTATGTTTAATACCAAATTTATGCTTGGGAGTTTGTGGGATGAATTCGGTTATTGGTTTACTTCAGAATTACAAAACGCTTTACTTCTTTTGCCAATCATATTGAACCTACCTCAATATAGTCAGGTAAAACATTACTTTTCGAGAAATCATGGCTTACAAGCAATTGACCTTTTACCTTTTTTAGCTGTCATTATTTCTATTGCCGCAAGCTATTATGACTCTGGCCCTGGTTCATTACTTTACCCAATTGCCGCACTCATCTGGTGTGCTATACGCTACAAACCGATCATTGTTGCACTCATTACGACCTTTACCAGCGCCTATATTATCTATCATGTCTCTGGACACTACCTTTTGCTTTATCCAAACGAATATTTAAGCAATACCATTTCAATTCGTATTGGACTAATTATGATGACGATTGCACCTCTTACCGTCTCTAGCATTAGTGTTTTACATTCAGAATTAATCCAAAAGCTTCAACACGCCATTGCACATGACGAACTAACTTCTAGCCTCACTCGACGCCAGTTTTTGCAATCGGTCAGACTACTTCAAGAAAAGGTACACAAGGAAAATAAAACCTCAGCCTTTTTCATGCTTGATGTAGACCATTTCAAACAAGTTAATGACAACTATGGCCACCAAATAGGTGACCGCGCTCTACAAACTTGTGTCACCACCATTCAAAATATTTTGCATCCTCATGATTTGTTGGGCCGTTTTGGCGGTGAAGAATTTGCGATTTTTATTGCAGATACTACAAAAGAAAGTGCCTTTGACCTTGCAGAGCAAATACGAATTAAAATTAGTCAGCAACCGATTTATATCTATGGAAAATTACCAATTTTCATACAAGTCAGTATTGGCATAAGTTTATATTCCCCCTCTTCTCATAGAGTAATTGAAAATTTATTTAAAGAAGCAGATGACGCTTTATATCAAGCAAAACGCCAAGGGCGTAATCGGGTCTTTATATCTTTATAGGTTTTCATTTAATCATCTAGTGTAATGAATTTTATACAATATCCCATATTTTGCCATGTATGCTAATAACAGATAATAAGGAGAAAAATGCATGACTCTAGAATATACGCATAAACCAAACTACTACCTGTTTGCACAGTTACTTGTACGACATATAGAAAGCTATATTCACAAACATCCAGATGCTAACAATGCAATTTTTGACTTACGAGATGTCTATGAAATATTTAGGCAGGATTTTGCATCAACGACAACAAACCTAGAAAGTATTTTGCATATTGCAGATGAATATAAAATAGAAACGATTAATGGAGATCAACCTCTTATTCAAAAATACCAGATTGATGCAAAAAATAATTCATTACTGATCGACTTTAATTCCGATGCGTTGACCAGCTTAAGAAGCGGAAAACCTATTTTGGAACCAGATGCGACTCGATTATAAATGATGCAATAAAAAAGCACCTTTATGAAGGTGCTTTTTTATTAGCTTTTAAAGGAGGTTGTTTAAAGCGTTTTGCAGGCCATGTCATGATAAAGCGAGCTCCACCTAAAGTAGGACTTTCATCTACTTTAATTTCACCACCGAACCAATAAGCAATACGACTCACAATTGACAACCCTAAACCATAGCCACCCGACGCACGAGTACGGCTATCATCTAAACGGGCAAAGGCTTCAAATACTCTTTGACGATCTTGCTCAGGAATTCCAGCACCATCATCTTCAACACAAACAAAAGCCATGCCATCGCTGTGAATACCACCTGTAATTCGAACTTTGTTATCACAATAACGAACAGCGTTACCTACCAAGTTTTGAACAACCCGATGTAAATAACGACGTTCTGCATCTACTTTCACATAAAGAGGAGGAGCAACAAGTTCAATTTCTTTTTGCGTTTTTAAGGCTTCGGTTTCTACCGCAACCTGATCTAATACATCAAATAAAGTAATTTCAGCAAAATCTAATGAAGGCGTACCCTGCTCTAGTTTTGCATAAGTCATGATTTCATCGATTAAGGTATTGAGCGCCTCAATGTCTTTATCAATCATGTCGACCTGATGCATACGATGATTGTAATCATCTTCTTCTGCCAACATCTCTGTACCAAAGCGTATACGGGCAACTGGCGTTCTCAGTTCATGAGATACGGCTCTCATCAACTCGCGCTGTGCCTCAATTAAACGCTGAATATGATCAGACATATTGTTATAACTTGATGCCAAGTTTGCCATCTCGTCACTTCCTTCAATAGGAACACGCAATGACAAGTCACCTGACTTCATACGGTTTAAGGCATAACGCACTTGGCGAATTTTACGCTCTAACGGCAAGATAAGACCATAAACCCCTAAACTCAATAAAAAGAGGCTAAATAAGGTAATCCCGGCAGAAAGCTGTAGCGGCATCCAGTTAAACATTGGAACCGGTCCAAGAACCAGAACTTGTGTCGGATGATTTGGGATTGGAGATACGATTGAAATGGTTGTGCCACGCATTGTTGCGCTATCTTTGTACAACATGACACTTTGGTCTTGGCGTAAACGACCAATTTGTTCAGAGTCTAAATTAATATCTTGAATGTTATAAATATTAATTGGATATGAAAAATGTTTTTGAATCTTAGCAAGATATTCTTGTTCCTGCCCCGGATAAAACATTAAATAATCAAGTACAAAAATAGGGAGGGCCTTCATTTGGCGCTCACTAATTTTGTCCACTTTTATGGATAAAAAGTGTTGAGGATCATCACGTAAACCAATAATAATATACGCAATACTATTACTGGCATCGTAACGGACAACAGACTTTTGGGCTTCGATTCGTTTTTTCTCGGTACGAGATAACTCAACCTTGCTCGCATCAGTGTAATAAATTGGAAGCTCCAATAAATCTGATGCATCTGAAACCCAGTCTATTTTCTGTTGCTTCCCCGGTTGTCGAGCGACTCCTTCACTAATGACATAAGAAATACCATCAGTTAAAGACTCTCTGTATTCTTGTGCTCGTTGATAATTGATGATTTGTACAAGCAAATAGCCAAAAACGGCAACCAAAACAACAAGAATTACCAGTCCCGCATATATTCGCAGGAATATGCTGTGTTTAAACACTCGACCAACCTTATAGGAAGTTTATACAGACCTTATAACCCGTTGGTTTCTTTAACGAACAAGTAACCTTTACTACGTACTGTTTTAATACGCTTTGGATTTTCAGGATCATCGCCAATTTTTGGACGAATACGTGAGATACGAACATCGATTGAACGGTCCTGACCATCGTATTCGATACCGCGCAAACGTTCGAAGATATCTTCGCGCGATAAGATACGGCCAGCATTTGATGCAAGCAACCATAATAGGTCATATTCTGCGCTAGTGAAATCAACAAGCTCACCATGCAACGTTACTGAACGACCGCCATTATCAATCACAAGGTCATCAAACTCGATACGTTGTGCAACTTCGTCCTCTACAGTTTTATCTGTACGGCGTAATAACGCACGGATACGGGCTAAAAGTACACGTGGCTGAACTGGTTTAGCGACATAGTCGTCTGCTCCCATTTCTAGGCCAAGTACCTGATCCATATCTTCTGTACGTGCAGTCAACATAAGAATCGGTTGATGATAATGTGGGCGAACTTCACGACAAACGGTTAAACCATCGGCACCCGGCAACATGACATCCAAGACCACTAGATCTGGTTGTTCACTAATAATACGACGAATTGCACGGTTACCATCAGTTTCTACACCAACTTCCAAGCCGTTGCGGATTAAATATTCTTGAGTTAATCGTGCTAAACGCTCGTCGTCTTCAACGATCAGAATCTTTGGTAACTTTTCTTCTTGGCTCATATCATTGCCCCTATAAATCTCATTACATGCATCTTAAAAATCTTGCAGATACATTCGTTTATCATTTGCAATATACACACGTTTACATTGTAAACAAGTAGGCGTTCACCAAACTGATACATGACAACCATGTTTTGTTGCATTTTATTAACCTTTGAATTTTCTCGTGTTTTTAACATTTAGTTATTGTTATTAAATTTCATATTCTATTCATAATTCCAATGTATGAATATTAAACAAATTATTTCTTTAATTACTTTAATTGTATTTAAGTGCTTGTTTTTTGAGTTATCCACAAAGTTATCTATAAGTGTTTTTTGATAGCTTTGCTATGCTATCTCCCATCAAATCATACAGATAAAAAATTACTAAAAAGTCAAGATTGATCTGCTATGAAAAATCCCGTATCTTGTGTTCAAAATAAACTTTAACTACTAAGTCTTGTGTTTATCCCTCAAACATCGTGGCATACTTTTTGCTCGGTTCAAACGGTCTATAAACATAACAAAAGTGACAATGGAGCTATGCTGGCATGAGCGTAATTACTTCGACTCCCGGTCAAATTCAGGTGATCAAACGCACTGGAGATGTTGCTGCATTTGATGCAGAGAAAATTTCTGTTGCGATTGGTAAAGCTTTTCTTGCTGTGGAAGGTCAACAGAGTTCGGATTCAAGCCGTATTCACGACCGTATTACCCAACTGACGGAAATGGTATTAAATACTTTCACTCGCCGTTTACCATCGGGCGGGACGATCCATATTGAAGAAATTCAAGATCAGGTTGAACTTGCTTTAATGCGTACCGGAGAACAGAAAGTTGCCCGCGCTTACGTGATTTACCGCGAACAACGTACTACTGCTCGTCAGCAAACGAACTCAAACCACCATCCTACTTTACAAGTTACCGATGCAAACGGTCAGCTTCAGCCACTTGATTTAAGTGCATTGCAAGCGACTGTAGCTAAAGCTGCTGAAGGTTTGGAAGGTATTGACGTTCAAGCCATTGTGGATGAAACCGTTAAGAACTTATATAACGGCGTAAAAGAGACTGATATTGCCACCACCATGATGATGGCAACACGTACGCGTATTGAACAAGAACCAAACTATACTTACGTGACTGCTCGTTTGCTTTGTCATGAGTTAGTGGGTACAGGTTTAGCATTCCTAGGCTTATCAACAGACACGCCTGAAAATGAAGCGCTTGAAGCCTTCTTGAAAAAAGGTGTTGAGCTTGATTTGATCTCACCAGATTTACTCAATTTCGACTTAGAAAAACTGGCAGCCGCTATTCAGCCAGAACGCTCTAACCAGTTTACCTATTTAGGTTTACAGACTCTATTTGACCGTTACTTCATTCACTCAAACGGCGTGCGTTTTGAATTACCGCAATTATTCTTTATGCGTGTGTCAATGGGTCTTGCATTAAATGAGCAAGATAAAGAAGAACGTGCAATCGAGTTCTATAACTTATTGTCTAGCTTCGACTACATGGCGTCTACGCCTACCCTGTTTAACGCAGGTACGTTACGTCCACAGCTTTCAAGTTGTTACTTAACCACGATTGGCGATGACCTCTATGACATTTATGGTGCAATGCGTGACAACGCAATGCTTTCTAAATGGGCTGGTGGTTTAGGTAATGACTGGACACCTGTGCGTGCCTTGAACTCTTACATTAAAGGTACAAACGGTAAGTCTCAGGGTGTTGTTCCATTCTTAAAGGTTGCGAACGATACAGCTGTTGCAGTAAACCAAGGTGGTAAGCGTAAAGGTGCTGTTTGTGCGTACCTCGAAACTTGGCACTTAGACATCGAAGAGTTTTTAGAACTTCGTAAAAACACAGGTGATGACCGTCGTCGTACACACGACATGAACACTGCGAACTGGGTTCCAGACTTGTTTATGCAACGTGTATTTGAAGATGGTGACTGGACATTATTCACCCCTTCTGAAACACCAGACCTACATGACCTAACAGGTGCTGAGTTTGCTGAGCGTTATGCTTACTACGAATCTGTAGCTAAAGAAACAAACATGCTCCATAAGAAAGTACGTGCTAAAGACTTATGGCGCAAAATGCTTTCTATGTTGTTTGAAACTGGTCACCCTTGGATTACGTTCAAAGATGTGTGTAACTTACGTTCACCACAACAACATGTGGGTGTAGTTCACTCATCTAACTTATGTACTGAAATTACGCTTAATACAAATCAAGATGAAATTGCAGTATGTAACTTGGGCTCGATTAACCTTGTACAACACGTTCAAGGCGGTGTATTAGACCGTGAGAAGTTAGCTCGCACGGTTAAAACAGCAGTTCGTATGCTCGATAACGTTATCGACATTAACTATTACGCTGTTCCACAAGCGAAAAACTCTAACTTGAAGCACCGCCCTGTTGGTATGGGTATTATGGGCTTCCAAGATGCACTTTATGAAATGGGCATGGCTTACGGTTCTGACGACGCAGTTAACTTTGCTGACGAGTCAATGGAAGTGATTAGCTACTACGCTATTGAAACTTCGAGCAACTTGGCTGTTGAACGTGGTGCTTACTCAACATTCAAAGGTTCATTGTGGGATCAAGGTATCCTTCCAATCGACTCTTTGGAAATTGTTGCGAAATCTCGTCCAGAACGCATGTTCGAAGTTGACCGTACTCAACGTTTAGACTGGGACACTTTACGTGCCAAAGTTCAAAAAGATGGTATGCGTAACTCAAACGTGATGGCAATTGCTCCTACTGCAACCATTTCAAACATTTGTGGTGTTTCTCAATCTATTGAGCCAACTTTCCAGAACTTATATGTGAAATCTAACTTGTCTGGTGAGTTCACTGTTATTAACCCATACCTCGTTCGTGCATTAAAAGAACGTGGTCTTTGGGACACAGTGATGGTAAATGATCTTAAACACTTCGAAGGTTCAGTACAAAAAATTGCTCGTATTCCTGAAGAATTAAAAGCAATCTTTGCAACTGCGTTTGAAGTAGATACACGCTGGATCGTGGATGCTGCATCACGCCGTCAGAAATGGATCGATCAAGCTCAATCGCTTAACCTTTACATTGCTGGTGCAAATGGTAAGAAACTTGACATCACTTACAAGATGGCATGGTTACGTGGTCTTAAAACGACTTATTACCTCCGAGCTTTAGGCGCAACTTCTGCTGAAAAATCTACAATCAACACAGGTGCTTTAAATGCTGTTAAGCCTGCATCTGTTGAAGTTGCTCCTGTAACTACGCCTGTTGTAGAAGCAAAAAAACCTGAAGCAGTTGAAGAAGACGGTTTTACCCAAGCAGCTCCAGTTCCAATGGCTTGCTCAATCGACAATCCTGATTGTGAAGCTTGCCAATAACATTCAATAAAGTTGCTCTTTTTCACTAAAGAGCAATTTTAAAAGAGGTAAAGATTATGCTTTTTCATCTTAGTCATAACTATATGCTTGGTGTAGGAGTTTTAATCTTTGCCTTTGTTTTCTTTTATATGCCACTGGTTTACGCATTTTTCACAATACGTAAGCAACAGCGTAAGCAAAATAAGTTGTAGGGAGTAGAGACCAAAGGCCCAAAATTTGGTCGTGCATTAATAAAACTTAATTTTGTTTACACATTAAAAGCGTATAGTAGGGACATCTTCGTTTTAGAGATGTCAAATACAGATATATACAACGAAGAGAGAAGAAAAATGTCTATCCTTAGTTGGGACGATTTTGAAGATGATTCGCAAAAACCGGCTGCTCCTGAACTCAAGTCTGCGCCCGTCAATACGGAAAAAACGACTCATTCGCAGAATGTATCTTCTGCGGAGTCATCATCGCAGAGCTTGGCAACTTCACAACCCGCTGGAACCCATTCCGTGCGACCAACAGTTGCCTCCGATACGGTGGCTAGAGCCGCTGCAGCCCTAGAACATTTAGATGCTGCCCCTGGCCTAGAAGAGTTAGAAATGGGTGCACAACGCGTTCAGGTTGACGACAAGGCCATGATTAACTGTCGTGCGGACTTGAACCAGCTTGTTCCATTTAAATATGAGTGGGCTTGGCAGAAATATCTTGACGGGTGTGCAAACCACTGGATGCCTCAAGAAGTTAACATGAACCATGACATCGCGCTTTGGAAGTCTGAAAATGGCTTGACCGAAGACGAACGTACCATTGTTATGCGTTCTTTAGGTTTCTTCTCGACTGCTGACTCTTTGGTTGCAAACAACTTGGTATTGGCAATTTACCGCCACATTACTAACCCTGAATGCCGTCAGTACATTTTACGTCAAGCATTTGAGGAAGCGATTCACACTCACGCTTACCAATACTGTATCGAATCTTTAGGTATGGATGAAGGCGAAGTCTTCAACATGTACCGTGAAGTTCCATCTGTTGCGCGTAAAGCAGCTTGGGGCTTGAAATATACTCACTCTTTAACCGACCCTAATTTCCACACGGGCACACCTGAAAATGATCAGCTTTTACTTCGTAACCTGATTGCATTCTACTGTGTTCTTGAAGGGATCTTCTTCTACTGCGGCTTTACTCAAATTTTGAGTATGGGTCGTCGTAACAAGATGAATGGTGTTGCCGAGCAGTTCCAATACATCTTGCGTGATGAGTCTATGCACTTGAACTTTGGTATCGATATGATTAACCAAATCAAGATTGAGAACCCTCACCTTTGGAGTGGCGAGTTCCAACAAGAAGTGATTCAAATGATTGTTGAAGGCACAATGCTTGAAATTGAATATGCTCGTGACACTATGCCACGTGGTGTATTGGGCATGAACGCAAGCATGATGGAAGAATATTTAAAATTTATCTGTAACCGTCGTTTAGCACAACTTGGTTTACAAGAGCAATTTGCTGGTGTAACGAACCCGTTTGCTTGGATGTCTGAGATGATGGACTTGCGTAAAGAGAAGAATTTCTTTGAAACGCGTGTAACTGACTACCAAACTGGTGGTGCGTTAAGCTGGTAAGTTTAAGTTTCTCTAAATAAAAAAACCGCTATTAATGGCGGTTTTTTATTCAAGATATAATTCATTAATTTAGATAGAATCAGTAGTTAAAAAAGATTCAAATAAATAATAAAAATCAAAAACATAGAAATTAAAATTCTACGCTAATCAATCAGGCAAATATAAAAATATTTTTAACATTCAGAAACTAACAACCGCAAATCCAAAACATATTATAGATAATAAGAGCTGGAGCACTTATAGGATAAGTATCACTATCGAGAACTTTATATCGCCTACTTTTATATTTAATAGTTAATAATTTTTCTTTTCGGCTAACTACCAAACCAACTCTATAAATAAAATAAAAAGAATTATTATTAGTTATTCGCCTGTATATAAATTGTACTGAATCTTCTTTTTGAATTTTTGAATGATCAACCTTAATAAAACCATTACATATAGAGCACCTCCATTTATTTAAATCAATATTCGTATCCATATTTTAATTTATTACATCCTATGATTAATCGTATAGTTAGGCAACACAACTTTCAATCAATTAAAATTACACTATAAAAATTATATAACAATATCAATAGAAAAATAAAAACATCAATATGAATTTAATTTAAAAATTAAGATTTAAATTAATAAGTATTAAATTAAAGATTAAAACACAATTTAATACACAACAAGCAACCAAAAAATAAAAAAAATTTTAATCTAATATTAATATTTATAATTACTCACTAGATTTTTCAATTATTCTTTGTATTACAGTCCTCGACACAGCAAGATCCTTAGCTAAAGAATATACACTAAATCCTTCTTTAAACTTATTAATGACTTCCTGTTTTTGATCATTTGTTAATTTTTCCGGTCTACCAACTTTTTTAGATAAGCTATGTTTTTTTTGTACAGTTTGATCAGACAAGAAAAGTTTTTCAAAATCAATGCAAATTTCTAAAAAATGGATAAGGTTATTTTTAATATCACCTTCCAACTCACTATTTATATAATCCAATATAAGCAATTTAATTTTTTTTCTTTCAATTAAAATAATTGTAGATAATATTTCTTTAAAACAATTTCCTAAACAGTCAATACTTTTAACAATTAAAAAGTCACCCTCTTCCAAAGAATAATTAATTAAATTAAAAAATATAGTTCTAAAAGTAATGGACTTATCAACTGAGACTAACTCTAACACTACTCTACTATATTGAACTATATGGTTAAAATCATTTAACAATGAAATAAAAAAATCTTTTTCTTTATCAAATTCATAAATATTAGAATTAAACCGCATATAAGCATAAGTACGCATACTTCCCCATTCCTTAGAGTTATGTGAAGTACATTTCCAAAGTATGTTCAAATCAAAGAATTGGTTCTTAATACTTTTAGAGCTTCACTTATTGTTTGTTTTATAATTAATATCTTAAATTTATACTTATTTATATTAATATAAATTTTTTTATAGTTCCACTCATTAAAACAACAAAAAAATATATAATATCAAAAAACATTATATAAATGAAAAAATAAAAGTATAGTAAATTAATTATTATTTTTAACGTTAGATACCATTAATCAAAATTAGAAAATATTAACAATAAATTTTAAATAATATTAGAATAAAATATTAAAATTTTAAAATTCTATGGATAAATATATTTATAGCTACAAAATAAGTAATTCTTATAATTAATTATTTGAATCTGTTTTAAACCTATGTATTTAATTTTTAATAAATTTATACACCCAATCAAAAATAAAATAAAAACAAAAAATAAGTTATTAAAAATCAAATACATAAGTTAATTATCAACAAGCAAAAAACTAATAACATTTTATTTTATTTGCTTAAATTAATTTAAATAACAAATAAAACTAGATTTTAATATCAGATTTATATTAAATTCATAAACATTTAAAGTAAATGGTTAATTCAAAATGCAACATACTATATCCAAAAAATTATTAATTAATATACTTATGGATATTAATAAAAGTTAGGAGAAAATAATTATTAGTTATGTACTTAATTTATATGTTTTAAACACTGTATAGTACACTTTTGTGATTTAGTTCATGTTTTTTTTAAAAAAATAAGATGCTAAGATTTGTTTTGTTTTTGTTTAATTTTGGTTTTTTAATATGCGTACATATGCCTATGTTAGAATAGAGCCTAATTTGCAATTTGAATTTTCTAGATATATCTCTTTTTTTAGTGAGTATGGCTATAAAATCCAAAAGAATAGATTAGTAGTAGAAGAAGTATCTGTTGATAAATCTATTGCTTATAGAGATAAATTTCTTAATTTAATAAGCTATTCTTTAGAAGAAGGAGATGCTTTAGTGATAAAAAGCATGGATTGCTTAGGTAACAGCTTTGAGGAAATTTTAGGAATAGTTGACAAAATTGATCAAAAAAAGATTCGATTAATATGCTTAGATTATTCTAAAAATGAAATTAATGGTGACTTGAAAATTTTCTTCCTCCATTTTTTAAAGTTATCAGCCGAATTTGAGAAGTTGTTCAAGTCTGACAATAAGATATTTAAGGATCACAAACCAACAAGAAAAGTTGGTCGGCCAGAAATTTTAAATAATGAACAAAAAAATAGAGTGATTGAATTATTTAAGAAAGGCTATAGCGTATATTCACTCGCTAAAGAATTTTCAGTTACAAGAACAGTAATCCAAAGAATTTTAAATAATGCAACAAAAAGTAATATATTGTAATTATTAGGCGGTTAAGTAAACTCAACTTCAGATAACGCTAAATTTTAGGAACTAAACAAAATAAACCATTGAAATTTATAAATTCAAAATTTATTTCCTTTTTAAATTTAGATATAAACTATTATATATTAAATTACTTTTTTCCTTATAATTCGTTAAAAGTAATTTTTATAGTTTTTATTATAATTGTTTTTTCTTTAAATCTATTATTATTTAACTCTAAATATATAAAAAAATATTTTAATTTTCAACAATTTAGCATAACTACTTTAAATAAAATATAATTTATATAAATTTTCTATTGATTATATTATATTTACATCGTAGAGTTGCTTCCTATGAATTAAAATGATTCAACTCTCAAGAAAATCTTTATAGTATAAATCTATTTAGAAATATGGCTTAACAATTTAACCATTTGAAATTTATAAATTTTGGCTTTTAACGAAAGCAATTTTATGCTTTTAAAGCATATATTATGAAAATTTATTTATTTTAAAATATGATAAATATTTAATATGAATGATATTTTTTGGAATTCTTCAATAGGCCCAACCACAGGTAAGATTTATATTCCTACAGGAATTGGACCTTTTCCTACAATTATTATTTTTGATACAGGTTTAATAAAAAGTACAAAAACTTATGCTAGCTTCTATGCAAAAAAAATGAAAGAAATAGGTTTTTCAGTTTTTATAATAAAAATAAATATAAGTAAAAAAAATGAAATAGGTTCAATAATAGATTATATTTTAAAAAGAAATGAAGTAAACAATAATAAGATATACTTAATAGAAATTGAAAAAAATAATTTGATAGATTTAAATATAGAATTATATAAAAATTATTTTCAGGCTATTGCTTCAATTAATTACTTTAGTTTAAATAGCTAACATTTAAAAAACTTTCTTAAAATTATTTGAATGTCTTATAGGCAGACTAAGCACCTAAAGCTTAGTCTACTTTTATGTACTTAATTATTAAAAACCATGACTAACAGATGATTTAGAGACATAAATTGAATTTTGTGGCTTTGCATCTTCTACCCAGCATGATTTAGAGACATCAATCTCCTCACCACTTACTAAAATAATTTTTGTCTGTTTCAAATCACTACTAACATTACTCGCAGCATAGTAATGATGCTTATCACAAATCACTGTTTTCTTATGATTACTTGCATATTGAGCAGCTTTATCTTCGGTAACCTCACCCGTACCTACGCTAGGATAGCCTGATTTTTCTGCTATCAAGTACAACTTATGATTAGCAATGGTATTAATAGAAGCTGGTGAATAAACCGATTGATGCCCATACGGTTGATTCACGCATCCAGCTAAGATTAGTGTTAATGAAAATACGATTTGAGTTAGAATTAAATTCTTCATTAATTTTAATCCTCATGTTAAATATATAAACATCCATTTTTATAAAACCCATCTTAAATTAAATTTTATAGAAGTAGGATTATTAATAATAGATATGTCACTAAAATAAGTTTAAGTGAAGTTTAACTTTACACTCTTAAATAAAAATAAAAGAAATCAATATAGTTTTAAATTCTTTATCAATTAAGAAGAGTCCACACCCTAAAAGACTGTGGACTTAGTGAATATCACTCAAACCTGAAATACGAGGATAATTATATAATAAGCATCCTCAAGATTATATTCACATGAGAGCTAAACCTTATCAATTACAAATTAATTAAGTGCAAAATAAATTTTTATAAGAAAAAAATTATCCTTAATTTACATGCAATAAGCTCACTCACAACTTAAAAAAAGTTTTAAAATTATGTTTTAAATCTAATTTTTAAGTCACCCTTCAATTAAAAAAGTACTTTTTTAATAATTTAAAAAACTACACTTTTAGAAAAATATTAAAAATATAATAAAACTATTTTATAATTTTTTATATTTAAAATTAATTAAATATAAAAAATTTCTTATTTTCAAATTTAATAAAATAAATTATAGACATCAAGAATTACAAAGATAAAAAATCTTTCTCATCAGAATTTAGTTTTATTCCAGATTCTAGGATTGTTTTTTTAAGGCATTTAATAACTATTGCTGAGTTATAAAAATTATTATATCTATTTAATGGGAGTAAGACACTTCGATCACTTGCTACTAGTGATAAATTTGATAAAAAATTCCTCATAAATATATAACCAGAGAAAGACTTATCTTTAAAAACTAAACTATCATCAACATACGTACGCTTTATTATGCTATCTGGTAAATTCAATTGACTGTCATTCATCTTAGACAAAAAAGCTAATCTATACCACAACTTATTGTAAGGTACTTGGTAAATATTATTTTGTAAACTGCTACTACTTGTTGGTAAAATAACTCTCCCCTTTATATCAATGTCATCTTTTCTTAATAATCTTTCTGACCAGTTTGCCATACCTTCAAGATACCAACTTGGTTTTAATGGACTATACCCATATTGATAAAGATGAAATATCTCATGAGCAACAACTGTCCAGTAATTACCCGGAAAATTTTTTAATCTACTATTTAATTTGATTAATAATGCTTTTTCGTTTTTTGCCCCATCAAAACTGGATAAATAGGGTTTATCGTAGGCAATACCATTATAACTTAGACTAACTACATGAATATCAATATATCTTACCTCAGATTTATATCTTGGGCTATTGAGAGGATTAATAAAACCTAGATAGTCAAGTGCATCTATAGTTGCATTAGCTTGAATTGCAATGTTTTCTATATAATCTGGAATATTATTTTTATTGATATCTGTCTG
Source organism: Acinetobacter calcoaceticus (assembly GCF_900520355.1). NCBI lineage: Bacteria > Pseudomonadati > Pseudomonadota > Gammaproteobacteria > Moraxellales > Moraxellaceae > Acinetobacter > Acinetobacter calcoaceticus. The sequence goes on from NZ_LS999521.1 coordinate 3,150,876, forward strand.
TTCTATCTCATTCAGACTATAGACCACCCTAATTTTTCCAGATTTATAATATTTTTTTTCTTCTTTGATAGCCATATTTTCTTTATCCGCCGCTAAACAAGCCAAGCTCAATGATGAGATTAAAAATAAGAAAATAATCTTCAATATATTATTTAAATATAATATTTTTCCATAACTTAAAATTATTTTCATCATTGAATCTCCATACAGATTTAGCGCAGTTTTTATGGAATAAACTTATTTTCTCTCTATTGTTTAATAATTCTACAGTAGTATTAATAAATTTTTCCGTGTTATTATCCTCAATCAAATACCCATTATAGTCATTAATAATCATTTCATTGGGTCCATAATCAATATCAAAAGAAATTACTGGACAATTATTCTTTAGAGAATCTAATATAGCCATACAAAACCCTTCAGATCCGCTAGTAAATAACATTAGATCTGCATTTTTGAGTACGGAATTTACATCGGAAACGAAATCTCGCAGTCGGACTATTCCTTCCAAATCATTATTTTTTATAATTTTTATTAAGTTTTCTTTTTCAGGTCCAAAACCGTAAATATCTAAATTTGCTTGAGGAATTTTTTTGTGAATTTCACCAAATATTTCGATAAGTAAATCTAGCCTTTTTACTTTATCAAATCTTGCTAAGCATACACATTGATATTTCTGTCGTGAAGTTGAACTATCACCAAAGCTTGTACTTTTGTAGAAATGTGGGATAACGGTATAGTTAGAATAAAAACCAAATCTTTCACTAAAATCTATTTTTTGTTTCTCTGTTAGAAAAATAAGATGATCTATTTTATTTAAGTTCTCAATATAGCTATTGTAGTGAGCATTAGCTTTTGAGTCTTTTTCTCTAGCTTTTGAATAATGTGCAGCATGAATAACCCCAATCACAGTAGAATTTTCTTTTTTATTCAATAGAATGTTTTTTGCAAAAACTATAGCTCTGTCAATAATATAAACCTTGTGTTCATTCATATTAATTTTGGATAAAGTATATTCAAACAATTCAATTTCTGAACTAAACTTTCGTGAAATTACACCCTCCGCTTCATATAGATATAGACTAACTATCTTTCCTTCCTTATTATAATTTCTAGATAGAACAAGATGATTATTAATATCATAGAAGTCTTCTGTGATAACTAATCTATTACTATCTAAGACTTGTGATGAGCTCAAAACTCCCTTTTCATTAAATTTCAATCTTTTAACTATTTGTCCGGATTCAAAAATATTTATATGACTTAAAAGTCCTTGCTTATTTTTAACATAATATTTACAGAGTTTATTTTTATCATCAAAGACTTTAAAATTTCCTAAACTATCACTTTCAATATTTTTTTCTTCTATAGTAAATTTATAATTTTCTTCAGCTTCAAAATTAATTGAAAATTCATTTTTTTGATAAAAAGAATATAAATTTAAAAAATTAATATTTTCATTTACTTCAAAATCCAACAATTTACTTATATACAGATCCTTATAAAGTAAATTAATCATAGGGTTATACGAAAGAGTACATATATTTACTTTAATTCTATTTCTACTAAATAAATCTGCTCTCTTGATCAACGCAATTAATAGACCATTTTTTTCCTGCTTAATTGCAGGATAAAGCATATATATACTCTTTTCCTTTAACATTATGATTCCCTTATCTTAAATTGATAGGTAAAAAATTATTTTTGAAAGGGGGTTTTGCATTTTCTTGTAACCACTCATAGTAATCAACCTGAGCTTTAGCTACAGGATAGGCCATAAATCCAATTCCGGGGCCTGCATTGACTTCAAATATAGCAATATTCCCTTCCTGATCAATGCCTAAGTCTAATCCTAATGAGTCTAAACGCCATGCATATTGCTTTTGAAAAGCGAGTGGAAATTTTTCGAAGATCTTCTTTATACTTTTATTAATTTTTTCAAATGAGTCTGGATAAAATTGTTCTAAAAACATTTTTTCACGCGTGGTAATTAAGGCTCCTTGCATACCATTTGTAATATCAATATTTTTATTAATATTTACGTAGGGAAAGAATTTTATTAATTTCCACTTTCCACCTGCGCCTCTACTAATTTGCATCCGAAAGACTGTATTAAGTGAATTATTTGTAGAACTATTAAAATATTTACTTAAGGAGTAACCTTTATTTTTGATATCTTTATCAAAAAAATTTCTAAGTTCATTTTTATTAAACTCATATCTTTTATCCAATTGTTTTACTATATATTTTTTACCTAAAAATTCTACAGAAAAAATTCCTTTTCCTTGATTACTTGATAATGGTTTTAATATCACTTTTTTATATTTTTGAATTGCATTCGAAAGATCATCAAATTCTTTACAGTCATCAACACTTATCAAGAATTCATTGATATCTTCGATTTTTTTAAGTTTTAGATCAACATTTTTTTTTGTTCCAATTCTATTTGAAGTAAAAGGAATTATTTCTGCTAATTTTAAATATATTTCTTTATCCTCAGCCTTAACAGCTAGCCTATTTTGAATTACATCAGGAAAGTTAAATTCTTTTTCTAAAACTTTTCCATTTAATATAGTCTTACCTACTATCTTTTCAGTTTCAAAACATACATCTTTTGCTGTAAAAACATAAGCTTCGTGCCCTCGACTTTGGGCAACAATAATGAAAATTTCCTCTACATCTGTTAGATTCTTTGCTGGTTTTAAAATTCCAAATATAGACATTATATTACTCCCATTAAATCATTAATTATTTCTTGATCAATCAATCTACTATGATCACTTTTTGAATATCCTAGACAAGCAACAAGGTAATTATTGCGTATTTTTACTATCTGTATACTATTAAATACATTGGGAAAAAGTGTTCCTGTTTTAATAAATATTTTTTCATTTGTTTCAAAATCAATATTGATATAATTTTTATTTCTCTGAACAACGATACTCTGATGAGCATAAAATAAGAAAGATTCTATTTTTTTGTTCTTCAATATATTAACAACTAGTTTCAATAAATCATCAACAGTTGTATATTGTTTGTTTTTATATAAGCCATGGGAATTTAAAATATTTGTAAGTTTCATCCCGAGTTTATTTATTAATTTTATTGCATGCTCTTCATAAGAAATTTTCGTTTTTTCTTCAATTACTTCTTTTAAAACCTCAGCACTTGTATTACTTGATTTAAATAACATATTTTTAAGTAAGTCATTAATTGTTATAAGATCATTTTCAAATAAGTTATAACCACTTCCAACAATTAGATTATTTTTTTTAATTTTCACAATCTCTCTTAAAGAAATATTTAAATCGAATACCAAAAAGAGTGTTAATAATTTTATAACTGACCCAGGTACAATTTTTATATTTTCATTCCTAGAATAAACCTCAATACTATGCTCTTCATTAACAATATAGATTGATAATGATTTAGCAGAGATTCTCTCAATTTTTTTCATAATTGAGTTAAATTCGGCTAATCCTATTAATCTAGTATCAATACTTGTAATAGTGCTCATCCTTCACTCCACTATTAATTTTTCTAAGTTCATTTTTACTAAATTGTTTTTTTGTAAATTAAATTCAATTAAAAATTTTTGAATATTATCTATTTCCAGTTTTTGAATATCTGAAAATCCATATTCCCACCATTTTGATTTTAATAAATGATTAATAATATCATCATCAAATCTGTATTTTATAATTTTGGCTGGATTACCACCGACAATTGCATAAGGGGGAACATCCTTTGTAACGACTGAATTTGCAGCAATTACAGCTCCATTTCCGATAGTTATTGTTGGTTTTAGCAACACCCTTGCCCCTATCCAAACATCATGACCAATATCAAGTATTTTGAACTCAGGGTTATTTGGTAACCTTCGGGCATTTTGATCCATCTTATTAACTTCCAAATATTTTTGATAAATTATAAAATTTCGATCATATGTTGTTGCTGAGGTTGTGAGCCATTCATGAGGATGCCTTAAACCAAGCACTCTTACTCCCTCTGCTATTGAGCAATACCGACCTACTTTAGTCGTAATTGGTAATACAGACCAGCTATAAGAAAATGCCCCCATACTCCAAACATTATTACCGACTAAAAATGCACAAAATGGTTCAATTTCTACTTTTTCGAGAAAATTAATGTAATCTTCATCAAGAAACCTTGAGTTACCATTACGAGTAAAATATATATTATGTTTACTCATATTTTTTTTTAGCTCTATATATTGTCTTTTCATATGTCACTCAAAATATTTATAAAAAGCTACTAAACCAGATAAATTATGCTCTTGATCATCTATTCTTGCTCTAAAACGATCATGCCTAACAAAGAATGCATTCTTAATTTTGTCTGGCCTAGCCATATACATCGCTAATTCTGGATAAAAGAAACCTGTAGAAAGTTGAAATTCAACTCTATATTTAATTAATTCTTTTAATTCATTAAACTTAGCTTCATTAAATAAATCTAGATAACCATTATCTCGCATATATAAAACCATTTTATATGCTGACATCATCATTTCTAAAAATGTTGCATAAGCAGTTTTTCTATTTTTAATAAAATCCATGTGATTCAGATAATTATTCATTCCGAATTTAAAATATTTTTCTTCAGGACATATTTTTGTTAATTCATTTGTACAATAACTTAACCAATGATCATGATATTTATCATATTTTTTAACAATAAAATTATCAAATATTAGTTTAACTGTATTTAGTAAATCTTCATCTTTGTTAATCTGATATAAACGTAAGAGCCCTAAAGCAGCTTCACCATCATAATATACAATTCTAAATTTTTCTTTTACACTTAATGAAGGATAATTTAAAATATGACTAGTCTGTCCATGTTCATCAATCATATATTGTATCCCTTTTGCTAACATTTCAGCATTTTTAAGATACTTATCATTACCCGTTATTTCCTGATATTTAGCAAGCATAAAAATTGTAGTTGCATTTGATCCTAATTTTATTTCTAAATCTTGTTCCCCATCAATCATAAATCCTTTTTCTTCTATAATTTTATAAAATTTTTCGAATGCATACTCCATAGATTTTTCAATTTTATCTAAATATTTTTTATTAAAATCCACTTCCAATGTTTCTAACAATGCATATAAAGATGTACAATGTCTGACAGTATTATAGCTTTTAATCTCCCTATCATACGCGGGAAAATATCCATAAACAAAGCGACCATCATCCATAATTTGATTATACAAAAACTCAGCATTATTAATAATAATTTCTTTAATATCAGCATTATTAATTTTAGAATTAAATCTTATTCCATTTGCTACACCTCTAGTCTGCAAATCAATAAACACCCCATTTTCATAAAAAGCAGCTATAGTATCAAAAACCCACACTTTTTTTATATCATCTAATTTAAAATACTTAGTAATATTTTTATATTTTGCTTTTATCGCATCATTAAGGTTCTTTTCATCAAAAAAATTAGGTTTATCAAATGAAATACCTTTTATAATAGCTTTACTATATATTTCTTGTTCTAAAAAACATATATTAAATTTTTCATCAAAGCTAACACCTTTTCTATAATGATTATTATGCTCCTGATTTAAAACAGAAAAATCAACATCTCCCCAGTTCTCCTCACTAATATTATATGCAATATCTATTTTAAAAAACTCAGGTAATCCTCTATTTTTAGAATATAATTTATCTAAAAAAGAATATATTCTTTTTAATACAGTATTAATATTTTCATCAAAAGTATTCCATACTTCACAGCGTTTTTTTTCATTTCCAACAGATAAGAAAATACATATATCTTTCTCAATTTCAGAGTGGCTTTTTAATTGAATTATCAACCAATCTTTTAATTTTCTTTTGAATTCCTCAAATTTACTATATGTATTAATTTCCATATTATCTCTTCAAAAAATCTTTTAACTTATTATAACATATCACATTTAATTTAAAAATTATTTAGACAAAATAAAAAGAGGATCCGTAGATCCTCTTTTATTAAGTAATCAAATTAAAATAATATTTGACTATTTTGTAGTAGTTCATCAATCGTAGTATTAGTATTTTTAATAGTTAAGATTTCTGTAGAATTATAAGATCCTCCACTTCCATCTCTATCTATATTAATTACTGTATCACTACCTACTTGAGTAGCAGTTACATATTGACCAATATTTGTATTATTAACAGACTGACCTGATAATAAATTACTTATATCGATTTTATCTCCTTCTGCTTTATTAAAATCACTCCAAGTATCTGAACCATTTCCACCTGTAGGATCCGTAGCATTTAGAAGTTTAAATATAACTGTATCTGCACCAGTACCAGTTGTATAAACATCATTTCCTGATGTACCAGAAATTAAATCATTTCCAGTGCCCGTTTCATAATGTCTACCCAAATTAATTGCTAATGTAGCTACATTACTTTCATCACCATTCGCAGCTATAAGTTTATAATTGAAACTTGTAGTTTGACTTCCGTCTGCTGTGGCATTTGGAGTAAATGTATATGTACCGTTTGCAGTAATATTTAATGTTCCATTACTGTAAACTAAAGTTTGACCAGTAGCTTCAACAAATACACCAGCTGCATTTTCCACAAACAATTTAGTACCCACACCTCCTGTTACGTCAGTACCATTACCACTATCATCAGTAATTATGTTACCTGTCGCTGGAGTAAACTCTCCAGAAGCAGTAAATGCATCATAATGTGTCACTGTTGGTTGAACTGAAGTTTGTACTGAAGTTGTATTAGTGCCATTAATAAGGAATGACTCATTACTTTCGGTACTTGTATAAACTACACGCCATTGTGTCGCTACACTATCCGCTGGTATTGAATAACTATTATCAATGATCGTAGCATTCGACCCACCTAGGAATGGATGACTATAAGTTGTAGTTGGTGAAACATATACAGTTTGCCAGCTACCCCCTACCAATTTTTGTACGCTATAACCGAAGGTATCATTATTAGCGCCAGATGAATCAGTTGTAGTAACTTTGATAGATAAAACAGCTGAGGCATTTTTATCTACAGTAATAGCATCTGAAGTATCTGTTCCAGGATTACGCGTATAAGTATAACCACCAAATAAGCTACCAGTACGAGTAACCGAAGCCGTCATTGAACCAAGATCTGCTGATTTTGTTTCAACAAAGTTTGTGTAATCTACTTGAGCGCCATTGATATCATTAGTAGCAACTAAATCAACTGTACCATCCAAAGTAGGGTCAGTTGGCCAGTTAATGTCTACTTGAGAACTATCAATTCGGATATTGAGATTAGCTGTCGCTGTATTTCCATCAACATCTTGAATTGTATAAGTAAACGTATCAACTTTACCTACTGAGTTAGGAATTTCCGGATTTCGGATGTATTCATAATTCCCATCCTTATCAATATAGAGGTCACCATAAGCACCTTCTATTTTTTGGAAACCATTATCAGATTGATTCACTGTTAATGTATTACCAGTCTCAGAAACTACTTGCGTAACGACTAATGGCTGACCTTCAGGATCAACATCCGCTACATCTCCTAGTCCTTCAGGAACAATGACATTGCCACTTACAACAACCTCACCATAATCAGTTGCTACGCCACCTGATGGAATAGTTAAAGTTGGGAAGCCTAAACCTGTAAAGTTAAGCCCTTGGTCATTTGTCATGACAATGGCATATTGACCTTCAGGTAAATCATTAATTGTCGTTCCGCCTGTATAGAATCCTACAAGTGCTGCAAAAGCAGTTCCGGCGTTTGGAATATGCTCATAAAGTTCATACTCTCCTGTATTTTCATTTAGGCGAAGAACATCGAGGCCTAAACTCACAATACCCACACCTGCATATAAGCCACTGATATTTACATTAAAGTCCTGCAATGTTCCTTGAGGAACTTCTACTTGCAAGGCATTGTTCGCAGCCCAAGTCCAATCCAAAATCAAACCATCATAAGAAGGTAAAACTACAGACGTCTTAGATTGTGTAGGTACAGAGCTTGTCGTCGGATCAATATTGGCATCGAGCGTTGCCAAATCATCATTCGCAACCAAGTCCGAATCCGAGTCAGAATCGCTGTCAGAGTCCGAGTCAGAATCGCTGTCAGAGTCCGAGTCACTATCAGAATCCGAGTCGCTGTCAGAGTCAGAATCGCTGTCAGAGTCCGAGTCGCTGTCAGAGTCCGAATCGCTGTCAGAATCAGAGTCGCTGTCAGAATCAGAGTCGCTATCCGAGTCAGAATCGCTGTCAGAGTCCGAGTCACTGTCAGAGTCAGAGTCGCTGTCAGAGTCCGAATCGCTGTCAGAATCAGAGTCGCTGTCAGAATCCGAGTCAGAATCGCTGTCAGAGTCCGAGTCACTGTCAGAGTCAGAGTCGCTGTCCGAGTCAGAATCGCTGTCAGAGTCAGAATCGCTGTCAGAGTCCGAGTCACTGTCAGAGTCCGAATCGCTGTCAGAATCAGAGTCACTGTCGCTATCAGAGTCGCTGTCAGAGTCAGAATCGCTGTCGCTATCCGAGTCGCTATCCGAGTCAGAATCGCTGTCAGAGTCCGAGTCACTATCAGAATCAGAGTCGCTGTCAGAATCCGAGTCAGAATCGCTGTCAGAGTCCGAGTCACTATCAGAATCCGAGTCGCTGTCAGAGTCCGAGTCACTATCAGAATCCGAGTCGCTGTCAGAGTCAGAGTCGCTGTCAGAGTCCGAATCGCTGTCAGAATCAGAGTCGCTGTCAGAATCAGAGTCGCTGTCAGAATCAGAGTCGCTGTCCGAGTCAGAATCGCTGTCAGAGTCCGAGTCACTGTCAGAGTCAGAGTCGCTGTCCGAGTCAGAATCGCTGTCAGAGTCAGAATCGCTGTCAGAGTCCGAGTCACTGTCAGAGTCCGAATCGCTGTCAGAGTCCGAGTCACTATCAGAATCCGAGTCGCTGTCAGAGTCCGAGTCACTGTCAGAGTCAGAATCGCTGTCAGAGTCCGAATCGCTGTCGCTGTCAGAGTCCGAATCGCTGTCGCTATCCGAATCGCTGTCAGAGTCCGAGTCACTATCAGAATCAGAGTCGCTGTCCGAGTCCGAATCGCTGTCAGAGTCAGAATCGCTGTCCGAATCCGAATCGCTGTCGCTATCCGAGTCACTGTCCGAATCCGAATCGCTATCAGAATCCGAGTCGCTGTCCGAGTCCGAATCGCTATCAGAGTCCGAGTCGCTGTCAGAGTCAGAATCGCTGTCAGAGTCAGAATCGCTGTCGCTGTCAGAGTCACTGTCAGAATCAGAGTCGCTGTCAGAGTCCGAATCGCTGTCGCTATCCGAGTCGCTGTCAGAGTCCGAATCGCTGTCAGAATCAGAGTCGCTGTCAGAATCAGAGTCGCTATCCGAGTCAGAATCGCTGTCAGAGTCAGAATCGCTGTCAGAGTCCGAGTCACTGTCAGAGTCCGAATCGCTGTCAGAATCAGAGTCACTGTCGCTATCAGAGTCGGAATCGCTGTCAGAATCAGAGTCGCTGTCAGAATCAGAGTCGCTGTCAGAGTCAGAATCGCTGTCAGAGTCCGAGTCACTGTCAGAGTCAGAATCGCTGTCAGAATCAGAGTCACTGTCGCTATCAGAGTCGGAATCGCTGTCAGAATCAGAGTCGCTGTCAGAATCAGAGTCGCTGTCCGAGTCAGAATCGCTGTCAGAGTCAGAATCGCTGTCAGAATCAGAGTCACTGTCGCTATCAGAGTCGGAATCGCTGTCAGAATCAGAGTCGCTGTCAGAATCAGAGTCGCTGTCCGAGTCAGAATCGCTGTCAGAGTCAGAATCGCTGTCAGAGTCAGAATCGCTGTCAGAGTCAGAATCACTGTCGCTATCCGAGTCGCTGTCAGAGTCAGAATCGCTGTCAGAGTCCGAGTCACTATCAGAATCAGAGTCGCTGTCAGAGTCAGAATCGCTGTCCGAATCCGAATCGCTGTCGCTATCCGAGTCACTGTCCGAATCCGAATCGCTATCAGAATCAGAGTCGCTGTCAGAGTCAGAATCGCTGTCCGAATCCGAATCGCTGTCGCTATCCGAGTCACTGTCCGAATCCGAATCGCTATCAGAATCAGAGTCGCTGTCAGAGTCAGAATCGCTGTCCGAGTCCGAGTCACTATCAGAATCCGAGTCGCTGTCAGAGTCCGAATCGCTATCAGAGTCCGAGTCACTATCAGAATCAGAGTCGCTGTCAGAGTCAGAATCGCTGTCAGAGTCAGAATCACTGTCAGAATCAGAGTCACTATCAGAATCAGAGTCGCTGTCAGAATCCGAGTCGCTATCCGAGTCAGAATCGCTGTCAGAATCCGAGTCACTGTCCGAATCAGAGTCACTGTCTGAATCCGAGTCGCTGTCAGAATCCGAGTCAGAATCGCTGTCCGAATCCGAATCGCTGTCAGAGTCACTGTCCGAGTCAGAATCGCTGTCGCTATCCGAGTCAGAGTCACTGTCAGAGTCCGAATCGCTGTCAGAGTCCGAGTCACTATCAGAATCAGAGTCGCTGTCAGAGTCCGAGTCACTATCAGAATCAGAGTCGCTGTCCGAGTCCGAATCGCTGTCCGAGTCCGAGTCACTATCAGAATCAGAGTCGCTGTCAGAGTCCGAGTCGCTGTCCGAGTCCGAATCGCTGTCAGAGTCCGAGTCACTATCAGAATCAGAGTCGCTGTCAGAGTCAGAATCGCTGTCCGAATCCGAATCGCTGTCGCTATCCGAGTCACTGTCCGAATCCGAGTCACTGTCAGAGTCCGAATCGCTGTCGCTGTCAGAGTCACTGTCAGAATCAGAGTCGCTGTCAGAGTCCGAATCGCTGTCGCTATCCGAGTCGCTGTCAGAGTCCGAATCGCTGTCAGAATCAGAGTCGCTGTCAGAATCCGAGTCGCTATCCGAGTCAGAATCGCTGTCAGAGTCCGAGTCACTGTCAGAGTCAGAGTCGCTGTCCGAGTCCGAATCGCTGTCAGAGTCAGAATCACTGTCCGAATCAGAGTCGCTGTCCGAATCAGAGTCACTGTCGCTATCAGAGTCGCTGTCAGAGTCAGAATCGCTGTCAGAGTCCGAGTCACTGTCAGAGTCAGAATCGCTGTCAGAGTCCGAATCGCTGTCAGAGTCCGAATCGCTGTCGCTGTCAGAGTCACTGTCAGAATCAGAGTCGCTGTCAGAATCAGAGTCACTGTCGCTATCAGAGTCGGAATCGCTGTCAGAATCAGAGTCGCTGTCAGAGTCAGAATCGCTGTCAGAGTCCGAGTCGCTGTCAGAGTCAGAATCGCTGTCAGAGTCCGAGTCACTGTCAGAGTCCGAATCGCTGTCAGAATCAGAGTCACTGTCGCTATCAGAGTCGCTGTCAGAATCAGAGTCGCTGTCAGAGTCAGAATCGCTGTCAGAGTCCGAGTCACTGTCAGAGTCCGAATCGCTGTCAGAATCAGAGTCACTGTCGCTATCAGAGTCGGAATCGCTGTCAGAATCAGAGTCACTGTCAGAATCAGAGTCGCTGTCCGAGTCAGAATCGCTGTCAGAGTCAGAATCGCTGTCAGAATCAGAGTCACTGTCGCTATCCGAGTCGCTGTCAGAGTCAGAATCGCTGTCGCTATCCGAGTCAGAATCGCTGTCAGAGTCAGAATCACTGTCCGAATCAGAATCGCTGTCAGAGTCCGAGTCACTGTCAGAGTCAGAATCGCTGTCAGAGTCCGAGTCACTGTCAGAGTCAGAATCGCTGTCGCTGTCAGAGTCACTGTCAGAATCAGAGTCGCTGTCAGAGTCAGAATCGCTGTCGCTATCCGAGTCGCTGTCAGAGTCAGAATCCGAGTCGCTATCAGAGTCAGAGTCGCTGTCCGAGTCCGAATCGCTGTCCGAATCAGAATCGCTGTCCGAGTCAGAATCGCTGTCCGAATCAGAATCGCTGTCCGAATCAGAATCGCTGTCAGAGTCAGAATCACTGTCAGAATCCGAATCGCTGTCGCTATCCGAGTCAGAATCGCTGTCCGAGTCAGAATCACTGTCAGAGTCAGAATCGCTGTCGCTATCCGAGTCAGAGTCACTGTCAGAGTCAGAATCGCTGTCAGAGTCCGAGTCACTATCAGAATCAGAGTCGCTGTCCGAGTCCGAATCGCTATCAGAGTCCGAATCGCTATCAGAGTCCGAGTCACTATCAGAATCAGAGTCGCTGTCCGAGTCCGAATCGCTGTCCGAATCAGAGTCGCTATCCGAGTCAGAGTCACTGTCAGAGTCCGAGTCGCTGTCCGAATCAGAATCACTGTCAGAATCCGAATCGCTGTCGCTATCCGAGTCACTGTCAGAATCCGAATCGCTGTCGCTATCCGAGTCAGAATCGCTGTCAGAGTCAGAATCACTGTCAGAATCAGAGTCGCTGTCAGAATCCGAATCGCTGTCGCTATCCGAGTCAGAATCGCTGTCAGAGTCAGAATCGCTGTCAGAGTCAGAATCACTGTCAGAATCAGAGTCACTGTCAGAATCCGAATCGCTGTCGCTATCCGAGTCACTGTCAGAATCCGAGTCGCTGTCCGAATCAGAGTCACTGTCCGAGTCCGAATCAGAGTCGCTGTCCGAATCAGAATCACTGTCCGAATCCGAATCGCTGTCCGAATCCGAGTCACTGTCAGAATCCGAATCGCTGTCGCTATCCGAGTCACTGTCAGAATCCGAGTCGCTGTCAGAGTCAGAATCGCTGTCGCTATCCGAGTCGCTGTCAGAGTCCGAATCGCTGTCCGAATCAGAATCGCTGTCAGAGTCCGAATCAGAGTCGCTGTCGGAGTCAGAATCGCTGTCGCTATCCGAGTCGCTGTCAGAATCAGAGTCGCTGTCAGAATCAGAGTCACTGTCAGAGTCAGAATCGCTGTCAGAGTCCGAGTCACTGTCAGAGTCCGAATCGCTGTCGCTATCCGAGTCGCTGTCAGAGTCAGAATCCGAGTCGCTGTCAGAGTCAGAATCGCTATCCGAGTCAGAATCGCTGTCCGAATCAGAATCGCTGTCAGAGTCAGAATCGCTGTCAGAGTCCGAATCGCTGTCGCTGTCAGAATCGCTGTCAGAGTCCGAGTCGCTGTCAGAGTCAGAATCGCTGTCAGAGTCCGAGTCACTGTCAGAGTCCGAATCGCTGTCGCTGTCAGAGTCGCTGTCCGAATCAGAATCGCTGTCCGAATCAGAATCGCTGTCAGAGTCAGAATCGCTGTCAGAGTCCGAGTCACTGTCGCTATCAGAGTCCGAATCGCTGTCAGAGTCAGAATCACTGTCAGAATCAGAGTCGCTGTCCGAATCCGAGTCACTGTCCGAATCCGAGTCACTGTCAGAATCAGAATCACTGTCAGAGTCCGAGTCGCTGTCCGAATCAGAATCGCTGTCCGAGTCGCTGTCCGAATCAGAATCACTGTCCGAATCCGAATCGCTATCAGAGTCCGAATCGCTGTCAGAGTCAGAATCGCTGTCGCTATCAGAGTCCGAGTCGCTGTCCGAATCAGAATCACTGTCCGAATCAGAATCACTGTCCGAATCAGAATCACTGTCAGAATCAGAGTCACTGTCAGAATCCGAGTCGCTGTCCGAATCCGAGTCGCTGTCAGAGTCAGAATCACTGTCAGAGTCCGAGTCGCTGTCCGAATCAGAATCGCTGTCCGAATCAGAATCGCTGTCCGAATCAGAATCGCTGTCCGAGTCGCTGTCAGAGTCAGAATCACTGTCAGAGTCCGAGTCGCTGTCCGAATCCGAATCGCTGTCAGAGTCGCTGTCCGAGTCAGAATCGCTGTCAGAGTCCGAGTCACTGTCAGAGTCAGAATCGCTGTCGCTGTCAGAGTCGCTGTCCGAATCCGAATCGCTATCAGAGTCCGAGTCACTATCAGAATCAGAGTCGCTGTCCGAGTCAGAATCGCTGTCCGAATCCGAGTCACTGTCAGAGTCCGAATCGCTGTCGCTGTCAGAGTCAGAATCGCTGTCAGAGTCCGAGTCACTATCAGAATCAGAGTCACTGTCAGAGTCAGAATCGCTGTCCGAATCAGAGTCGCTTTCTAAACTATTATTTTTATCGCTGTCATGAGCCCACCACAAAATTCCTGCTGCGGTTAGTGGTACAGATAACCATGCCCATGGAGATGCAGCACCATCATGATAAAGCAATGGTTCAATACTATCGATATAACTATAAGTGATATGGTCTAATAAGACCCCATTACTGTCAGTAAACTGTACCCACAGTAATTTATGATTATTATCTTCAAAAACTAAACTATTATCGGTTGAATAATTACCACCATTAAAGAAATCAATTATTACTATTTGCTCACCGTTTTTTAAAGTAATAATTGCATTTCTACCGTCTTGTCTAATTTCAAAAACATCATCTTTATTTACTTTTATTAAAATAACTGATGCTTCGGAAAGAGTGACTGTATCCTTTGTCGTAGTTTCTAAGGTTTCATGACTATCCTTAGAAACTACCCTTATTTCAGACATATTTATTCCCCTTCTCAGGATTATTTAATTAAACCAATCCAATTTAGAGCTCTTAAATTTTATTAAATAAGAAGAGCCCAAATTAAGGGATAAATTAGATAAAACAAGGGCCAACCTCAACGCATAATTTAATTATAAACATGAATTACGTCACAAAAAAATAGCAAAAAGAAGTTTATTTATTAACCAAAATAAAACCAAAATTATTAATTATTATTTTTCAAAGAATTAGAATCAAATTAAAATAAAAATATGCTTTTAATATTTTTATGTTTTAAAACACAAACAATAAAAACCACACATTTAAAACAAGATATTATCTCGATTAATATCTATATGGTTTTTAAATATTTAAAAGCCATATAGATATATATTTGTTTACCTTTCTCTTAAAGCTTCTTTGGCTTTATTAAATGGTTTAAGCAAGTAATCCAGTACCGTTTTTTGACCAGTACGAATATCTACCGTTGCTACCATACCCGGTGTAATACCGTATGCCTTACCTTGTTTATTATAAAGCTTGTCAGAATCTGTCCGGATATAAACACGATAATAGAATTGGTCTTGTTTAACCTCATCACGAATCGTGTCTGGTGAAATAACCGTTACCTTACCTTTTAAACCACCATAAATTGAGTAGTCATAAGCAGTAATCTTAACCAGCGCTTCTTGTCCCGGACGAATAAATGCAATGTCACGCGGTAAAATACGCGCTTCAATCAGCAGCTGCTCATCAATTGGAACAATGGTCATCAACTTACCGTTTTGGGGAATAACACCACCATGGGTAGTGACCGCAATTTCTTTTACAACACCACGTACCGGCGCTTTAAAAATGGCACGATCTAAGCTGTCAGTACGCCCCAGCACAACTTGTTGCTGCGTTTCAATATCGGTATTGGCTTTTGATAACTCTTCACGAGCCTCCACGAAATACTGGTTCTGCACATCATTCATTTTATTTCTAAGGTCGTTTGCTTCACGACGTAAACGTAAAACTTCAACCTCACTGGCTGCACCTTTAGCAACCAACGGTTCGGTCATTGCCAGTTCTTGTTGTACCAGTTGCAATGCCTGCCTAAAACCTGCAAGTGTTTGTTCGAGATTAGCTCTGCGGGATGCATATAATGCCGTTTCTTCATATACAAGTTTTGGTTCTTTCAGCACAATTTCAGGAAAAGCCAATGGTGTTCCATTTACTTCCGCCCGCAAACGTGAAGCTGTTGCCTGAGCAGAAATAAGCAAAGATCTTGATTCACCGACATTCGATGCAAAACGGGTTGGATCTAATTGCGCAAGAATTTCACCTTTTTGAACAATATCGCCTTCTTGTACATTCAGTTTGGTTAAAATACCACCTTCTAAAGACTGGATGACCTGCTCTTTAGACGATGGAACTACTTTACCGGTGCCGGTAGACACTTCTTCAAGTTTAAATACCCATGCCCAGATAAAGAAAATAACTAAACCAATCCCCACAATCCAGATCACTAAACTGGCACGGGGTAACGGTGGTTCACTATAAGAGACATTCATTGAACGGGTGAGTTCTTGTTCTTTTTGTGGTTCGCTCATGAATTACCCCCTTGGTTTACTTGTTTTTGCTGGGCTGTTGATTGGTTAAGGACCTGATCTCTTGGACCATCCATCACGATTTTGCCTTCGTTAACGACAATAATACGGTCCACCAGTTCTAAAACAGCTCGGCGGTGTGTCGCAACGACCAAGGTCCGATGTGCCAGCCATCCTTTTAAATGATCAATCAGTTGCTTCTCTGCCACATCATCAATGGATGCTGTCGGTTCATCGAGTAATAAAATATTAGGTTGACGAATCAATAAGCGAGCCAATAACAATGCTTGTTTCTGGCCACCTGAGAAACCAACCCCACCTTCTAAAATCAGGTGATCTAGTCCTTCTTTTTTCTCTTGCACAAAAGGTAATGCACCTGTCACTACTAAAGCCCGAAGAATATCTTCATCCGTTGCAAGTGGTGCACCTAAAGTCAGGTTCTCACGAATCGTACCGTAGAAAAGTTGTGCATTCTGGTTGAGTAAACCCATATCACGACGTACATCAGATGGGTCAATTAAAGAAAGATCCAGACCATCTAAATGTATGGCACCTTGAGTTGGGACTTGCATGCCAGATAGAAGCTGAAGCAGGGTCGATTTACCAGCCCCATTGCGTCCCAGAATTGCAATTTTTTCACCAGCACGAATTTTTAAATGACGAATTGCCAAACTTGGTTTCGGGTCTTCTTCTCCATATTGGAACAAGACATTTTTTAATTCATAGTCACCATTTAAAGCAGCTTTATGTACCAGATGTGAATGGTCAGCCTGATCGATCGGACGTTGCATGAGTTCATCCAGACTTTGTTTAGCAACTTTCGCCTGCTGTAAACGTCCTAAAACACCCGTAATTTGTGCAATCGGCCCTAACATTCGTGAAGATAAAATTGAACAGGCCACTAAAGCACCCGTAGTCATTTCACCCTCCATTACCGCAAAACATCCAACCAGAACCACAATCGCATAGGTCAGACCCTGAAGCATTTGAGTCCATGACATTAAGGTACCGACAATTTTACGCTGTCTCATCCCAATATCGGCTGAAACTTCGTTCATGTGGTTCCACTGGTTCTGGAAACGCGATTCGGCACGCAATAGCTTGATATCTTCAATACCCTGTACCGCTTCAACCAGAATTGCGTTACGGATTGAAGATTCTCTCATACCTTCCTGTGCAAGTTGCGCTAGCTTTTTCTGCACCAGAATACCCGGCAAAATCATAAGCGGAACAACCAGCAACATCACCCAGAACAGCTTGCCGCCAATGATGGCAAAGATGATCAGGAACAGGAAAAAGAATGGGAAATCTGCAATTGCACTAATGGTGGTTGAAGTCACCAGTTCACGAACACCTTCGAGTTCACGAATCTGGGAAATAAAACTACCGGTAGACTTTGAACGGTCTTTATTCTTGATTCTTAAGGCATGACCAAATACACGGTCAGAAACCCGTAAGTCAGCACGTTTACCAATAATGTCGGATAAATACACCCTTGATATACGTAAGGTAAACTCAAAAATAGCAGCAATGAGTACACCACCTGCCAGAACCCATAAAGTCGGGATGGACTGCGATGGAACAACGCGGTCATAGACTTGCATTGAGAAAATAATGGTTGCCAGTGCCAATACATTGGCAATGAGTGAGGCAAACATAATATCAACGTAACGCTTCCAGTCTCTTAGAACAATTGACCAGAACCAGCTTGCTTCATACGGTTTGATATATTCATCAATACGTGCATCGGGAATAGAGGTTTCAGGACGCAGAATATAGACATTCTTAACCTTATCTTTTAAAGCACCTAAAGAGACATTCTGCGAAAGCCCTTGATCTCCACTAAACTGGATACTGACATTTCCTTGGGTATCTGCTTTATCAATAACACCGACTTGCCCGTCATTAAACTCGACCAGAACAGGTAGCCGCCACGGATTAAGTAAATCTAATGAAAAAGGCACTTTACGTAAATTTAGTCCAACTTGACGTGTCATTAACTGTAAAACATCATCAAGGTTTTGATTCTGGTTCCAGTCAAGTTGTAAACGGATTCTTTCTTCTGAAGGCTCAATTCGATAATGTTTAGCAATCGTTAAGACCGACTGTAACCAGGGCTGGTAGTTTATTTTTGTCATCATGGTTGTACTTCGAACCCCTGAATTGAAATATTATTTAAGCCATAGGCTTGGCGGGAACGTCCTGTTGCCGAAATGTACTGAATAATACTGTTATAGATGTCATAACGTGCTGATTCGAGTTCTGAATTGGCACTATGAATGGCCTGTTCTGCATTCAACAAATCGACCAATGAACGTGTCCCGAGCTTGTACTGCTCTTGATAAAGTTCACGTGTACGAACGGTTGTTGCCTGACGATTAGTCAGCACCTGCATTTGACGTTGTTTATTTTCAATTTGCTCACGGCTGGTTCTGATCTGGTCAAGAACATCCAGATAAACTGAATTGACCTGAGATTTAGCTGCTTCTTCGGCATAGCTTGCCATTTTGACCTGAGAAGAAACTGCGCCACCTTGATAAAACTGACTGCTTGCTTCAAGCATGACGGAACTATATAGACCGTCATCCTTATCATTGTTTGGATTTCTGCCGTTAATGGCCTGACTTAAGGACCCTTTTACCGCCAAAGTCGGATACCGACTCAGTCGAGTCTGTTCCTTTTGTGCCTTGGCAACTTCCACACCCGCTTGAGCAGCAATCATTTTTGGGATGGTATTGAATTCAGGCTCACTATAGAGACCAGATTGCTTCACCAAATCATCAGGAATGACCCATACTTTATTAAAAACATCGACTCCTACCAGAGTTCTTAGATGTTGTTGGTACTGACGTAATAAGGATTGCTGAGCAATTAGTGTTGATTGTGCAGATTCTAAATATGTTTGTGCCTGAACTGGATCAGCTTGGCTACTAATGCCTGCATTTGCACGTAAATTAGCAATGTCCTGAATTTGTTGAATACCTGCAATTTGCTGCTCGGCAATTTTATTTAATTGAAGATAGCGCTGAATATTGACAATCGATTGCGCAACATCAAGTGCAATATCATCAATACTGACCAGCACATTGGCCTGCTCAACCTGAACCTTAGCCTGCTGAACCGATACACCTGATTTTACTTTGCCAAAATCAAAAAGCATTTGAGTTGCAGATAACGTGAGTAACTGTCTCCCCCGCTCACCACTACTCAAGTCACCTGTACTGATACCACCTGAAAGCTGGGGATAATAACCTGCCTTGGCAAAATCAATACCCGCGTTTTGGCCAGCTAAAGTTGAAATGGCTTGAGAAATATTAGGGTTTCGTTGAACTGCATATTGAATCGCATCAATTAAACTGACTTGATTGTTCCACATCGCAGTAGATGTTGGTAAATAGTTCCCATCATTTTCTAGCCGTTGAAATTGGCTCTGATCAAACCCTAAATTGCTTAATTTTTGAAAATCGACAGATCGGTAGCTTTCATCTGGCGTGGGTTTAAAGAGTTGAGAAACTTTTTTTGTTAAGCTTTTTCCTGAGTTAACAGACGCGGTATCTGCCTTTGTAATTGATATTGATACACTAGAAGCAATAAAAAAAAATATAAAAAACTTCGTACCTGATCTGATTATAAGTTGGAAATCATTGTGGAAAAAAGGCAATTTACTCATTAGAAGATCTAATCTCTTGAAATATTGTAAAACAATCCAAAACTCAGTTAAAAATTATCAAAAATATTAAATTCCATACTTTAAATAAATAATTTTCAGAATAATTTTCTTAGCAAAAAAATAAAGCAAAAAATGATTAATTTTTAACAATAGAAACTAAACATTTAATTTACTTATAATTTAAATTATAAAAGTGAGTTTTAAACACATATATTTAAAACTAATTAAACACCTATAAAAACTATAAAATTCAATTATTAGAATAAATAATTTCCATAAAAAAAACCTACCTCTTGGGGAAGTGGTAGGCTATAAACTCTAATATATATACTTCTTCAAAAATATATTATTTATTTAAATTCATCAATAAGGATTAATTTAAAATAAAATTAAAACATATAATTAAAACACATCAAAAAAATAAAATATTTTCTATTTATTTTAGAGCACATGTGTTGTGCTTAAAAAAGGTTGCCAATAGTAACCCTTTTACATTGGCATCTTTATACAAAATATATGATCTTTATGTGAGATCTAAATAGCCAAATACAGCCTTTTCAACTCGCTGCTGTAAATGTTTTAAATCACGTTCCCCTGCTATGCCTGCCGCGTTAATCGTTCCTTTGCTTAAAGCAATTACATCTTGTGCGGCTGTCTGAGCGTGTGGCATACCAGAACGAATAAACAGATCAGAAATGATGGTCTCAAGCTCATGTTGAAGCTCGCTTTCCTCAAAGTCTTTTCCAATCAGTTCAGAAGCAAATTCTAGTGTTCGTGCCAACTGTGGACGACTCAATTGATGTTGCACAGCAGCCTGTATGATGAGCTTTAGTTTTTCCTTTAAATCTGCGGCGTCGTGTAGAGTACGAAAGTTGTTTATAAAAGAAGCACGATAAACCTTCTAAATGTCATAATTTTTAAGTGAAGTACCTATATCGTTACCATAAGTATGTAAGTTTACAATGCTTATGAATTTAGCTTACGTTAATAAATGAAGAGCCATTATTATTGAAAAAGGAAATTTATTGGCATCCTTCATTTCTATATTCAGCATGATGTATTTGAAGAATATTAAAAGCAAAACACAATTGAAATAGTATAAAGCTTAACTAGTTTCTACACTGAAAAAATCATCTATCTGTGTCGTCCAACGTATGCTTTATTTAGGAATGACTCAATGAAAAAGAAATTATTTTTCAGCACTATTGGCCTCACAATCTTGATTGGTGCGGGTCTATTTATCGATCGAGATACTAATCCATTGAGTCATTATACATCTGATACAGGCAAGCTAAAATTTAAAAGAGCTTACGATCGAGCAATGGCGAACTTGCCCACGCCCAAAAAAACACTTGACCTAAAGACATCATATGGCACGGTTCGAGTTTATTATTTTGATAGTGGCAAGAATACAAAAGAACCCTTTGTACTACTACCGGGCCGATCAGCATCTACACCCATGTGGAGCCCAAACCTTGCGGGTTTATTAAAGAGTCGTTCAGTCTATACCGTCGACTTAATCAATGAAGCCGGAATGAGTAAGCAAACTAAAGCGATTACCAACGCTGAAGATCAAGCAAAATGGCTAGATGAAGCACTGACTCAATTGCCTGAGAGTAAGCTTCATCTTATAGGTGTATCTATTGGCGGTTGGACAGCAACTAACTATGTCGTGCACTTTCCCAATAAGGTAGCAAGTCTTAGTCTTATCGATCCTGTATTTGTATTTGATAATATTCCGCTGACCACAATCCTCATCTCAATTCCAGCATCAATTACTGTGATTCCAACACCTATACGCAATTATATGCTGAGCTATATTTCAGGAGGAGCCACGGTCAAAGCAGATGACCCCGTCGCGCAGCTCATTGAAACAGGGATGCATACGTTCTCAGTCAAGACACCAACACCAACACGGATTAGTAAAGAACAATTAAAACGTATCGATATCCCCGTCTTTGCTTTGATGGCAGGTCGCAGTGTTATGAATGACTCTGAAACTGCCGTTTCCAATGCGCAAGAGAGCCTAAAGAAAGGTACTGTAGATATGATTAAAGATGCTTCACATGCAATCAACGGAGAGTATGCTGATGAAGTAAATACCAAGATCATTCACTTTGTAGATACCGTAGCACCTATGTAATATCTTGCCTCTCATAAACAAAGATTACTCAATTGAGGAAGTACCCAACTGTAAAAATTCGCTGGTATGACGTTGAGACGTTTAGTACTAAAGCGAGTGATATTGCTGTGTTTGAGACGACATCTCTGCAAGATTATTATTTTGTGATTGATGCGATTCGAGACTCTGAGTTTTGCACAGTGCCCTACTTTGAGTTTGTAGAGATTATTCCAGCCATTGAGGATGGGTATGTGGAGTATGAAAGTTCTTTATAGAAGTTCCAGACGACCTAATTTTTTCGCACGACCAGTAGATAATCTAGTCATAAGCATAATAGAGAGGGATATAACATTAACTTTTACTCAAAATCAGGATATACAAAATCGTATTTCCCTGTTTTTATACGTTTTACAATATCATAAGGATTAATAACTACTCCAATTTCTGCTTTACGATTTTCTCCCTCTAATCTCCCTACACGAGTAAAGTCATTATCATTTATATGCCATACATACCAATTTTCAGATACTTTAATCTTCTCTGCACCAACTTGTGCTCCATAGTCATTCGTATCCCGAAAAAGAATATTAAAAAGATCACCAATTTCACTGGTATTTCCAACTTTTTCCCATAAGTTCATTTTTAGTCCAAGCTTAGTCACGCAATGAGCATAAAACTCTACTTCACCATTTACGATTTCCAATAAATCAATATCAGTTTCCAATGGGTATATTTTTTTAAAGACCCTAATCACATCACTATTTAGTTGAGTTAAATCAAAAGCAATCAATTGAAAATATTTTTTCTTATCATTGTCTACTTTAACAACAAAAATATCACCGATCTTGGTGTTTTTTCTTATCATTTTCGATTCCAAACTTTTCCCAATATTTCGGGCTAATTGATTTTCTACTTCAGTAGTATACTGCCACTTTGTCCAAGACTAAACTGATTAATTAAGCTCCTCCCCACTTGAGCTAATCAGGCAACTCCTCATAAAAAATTCAATTTCAATCTTTTAGCCTCCGCTTCATCCCCATACCACCACACAGGTATATCCTTGATCTTGGCTGACATTTCCTCATTTACTCCCTGATCTTTATCTAATAAAGGATCGTCTCCATTTTGGTACCTTGGCGTAACTATATTATTTATAAATAAATCATAAGTTTGTTGATGGCAGTTCGGACAACAGGGTAAAGATTGTAAAAAGCGTTTTAGGTTATTTTGATAATACTCTCTATAAAGTGGACCGCTATCTGGGATATCTGTAGCATCCTCATTTAAAATAGGATCATTACGTCCAGTGATCCATACAATCGTATGGCAATTTGCGCATTGTCCACCCATCGCTTCTGAAGAATGGTAATGAGCAGGTGGAATAAATAATATTCCTTTGTGCTCGAATCCCTTTTGATACCATGCCCCTATATTTAACTGACTTGCTGCGACTTGGCATAAAGTTCTCATTATTTTCTCCTTTTTAGAATGGATTTATTTAGTAACTATTTAATCTTAACAGTATTACCCCTCCCCCAAAACCTTTCCAATACCATATCCCTTTCTTCCACACTATATGAACTCAACACTTTTAGCATCAAGCCATCAATTAGGTTTAAAACCATGTTTGCATCGGGTTTGAGTGTGTTGTTTTCCAGACTAAAGACCAGATCAAAAAGCTCTCGTAGTAGCCATTTTCGATATTCAACGGCCATGCGGTAAGCCGTTGGATAAAGCAGTTTTATTTCAAAAATAGCCTTAAACAAAAGGTGGTAAAGGCTATTTACATCGACATGTAAACGGACAATTTCTTTGAGTTTATCGGTTTGGCTTGCGTAACGGTGTGAATAGACAATTGCCAGTACTTCTTCTTTCAGTCGGCTTTTTTGAAAACTTATACACGTTTCTATGAGCTTCTCTTTGGAGTGAAAGTAGTTATAAAGCGTAGCTTTCGGAATTTTAGTTTCTTTGGCAATTAGGTCTACTCCTGCATTATGGAATCCATGCGTCGTAAAAAGTTGGATGGCGGTTTGAACAACCTGTAATTTTTTGGAAGATATTTCTAAAGTTGGCATAGTTTTACCGTTTTAAATTCTTGTTGTTTCTAAATGAGATAAAAAGCCTGTGCCCTTTCTGGGAGAAAAAAAGGCACAGCAAAGCAGCAAGATGGTGCTTAGCGCATCTCAAGTTCTATTGTTGATATAAGTTTTTAGTCGTGACGAGCTAAAGCTTTAAAACGTATTTTCAATTAAACAGTTTTAAAGATGAGCTAAACGATATTGGAATAAAAGGCTTGGCAATGGCTGCCAATAAAATAGAAATGTTGCGCATGAGCGACTCCTTAGGTAAAAGAAGTCCTACCGCATTACTGTCAAATAATGGTGGTAGAACGAAAGAGGGTTGACAGACTGAACCTAAGAATCAGCACACCCGAGGGTGTCCCCCTTCCGTCCTACCGCAACAAAAAGGGGGACGAACGAGTCTACATTAAAAAAACAAATTTTTTCAATGTCTTAGGTTCTGGCCTGTCAAAGCCAACTGGCAATGTAGGCCAGCAGGCAAAGGATAATCCGAGAGTTGGTAGGTGTCAATGTAGCTTTTATGACAAGTATTTAAATTTATTATTATTTTTCATTAGATTAACTTAATTATTATTTTAGATATTATATTTAATTGTATTTTTAAAGTTAGAGAGAAGCGATCCGTGCTTCTTGATTTCTTATTTAAGCTTTTAATATGAGAGTACAAAGCGGAAAGTTAGTTTAGACAATCTCAGTCTGCCCCACTTGGTGATAAGCACGATTAAAATAAACCAAACTTTGGTCATGCTGGCTTTGTTTAATCGCAACAATCGGACAAATAAGAATAGTATGCGTGCCGACTTGTTGAATTTGATCAATCTCGCAATCGAAACTGACCAAAGCATCATCTAACACAGGTGAACCTGTTTCTAACTCAATCCATTCGCCATGTTTAAAGCGTTCTTCTGGTGTGAGCTTAGATGAAAATGCTTTTGAAATATGTTCGTGGTGTGCGCCTAAAACATTCACAGTTAAGATTTTGTTATCTAGGAAATGTGCATGTGAACTCGCAGATTGGTTCATACACACCAATAATGTCGGTGGTGTGTCAGTCACACTACAAACAGCAGAGGCAGTAAATCCAAAACGACCAGACATGCCTGCCGTAGTCACAACACTAACCGCACTTGTGAGTAAAGACATTGCATTTCTAAAGTCTGTTGCTTGAACCATGACATTATTCCTAAATTGAATCGTACCTTGTCCTGAGTGTTTGCTATACCGCCCAACTCCATCAGGAAGGTACTTAATCAACATACGTCCTGAGTAGAACGACATGTAGTAAGTAAAATGAGGGTTACTTGTTTGATTATCAACTGCCATCAAAAAAGTAACCCTTTATACCACTTATTGGTAAATATTAAGCAGTAAGATCAAAACCAGTAAGTTCTCTGCGAACAATTTCTGCACCAGCACTTAAAGCATTTAACTTGCCACGTGCAACTTCACGAGAAAGAGGTGCCATACCGCAGTTTGTGCAAGGGTAAAGCTTATCTGCATCTACAAACTGAAGTGCTTTACGTAGTGTGTTAGCCACTTCTTCTGGTGTTTCAATCTGGTTAGATGCAACATCAATCGCGCCGACCATGACTTTTTTACCGCGAATGAGTTCAAGTAAATCGATAGGCACATGTGAGTTGTGACATTCTAACGAGATGATATCGATGTTAGATTTTTGCAGTTTCGGGAAAGCTTCTTCGTATTGGCGCCATTCCGAACCTAGAGTCTTTTTCCAGTCGGTGTTGGCTTTAATGCCGTAACCGTAGCAAATGTGGACCGCAGTTTCACATTTTAGACCTTCAATTGCACGCTCTAAAGTCGCAACGCCCCAGTCATTTACTTCGTCAAAGAATACGTTAAATGCAGGTTCGTCAAACTGAATGATGTCTACACCAGCAGCTTCTAACTCACGCGCTTCTTGGTTCAAAATTTTAGCAAATTCCCAAGCAAGTTTTTCACGGCTCTTGTAGTGACCATCGTAAAGCGTATCAATCATGGTCATTGGGCCAGGTAACGCCCACTTAATGGGTTGATCAGTTTGTTGACGTAAGAACTTAGCATCTTCAACAAACACAGGTTTTTGACGAGAAACAGCACCCACAACAGACGGCACGCTTGCATCGTAACGGTCACGAATTCGAACTGTTTCGCGTTTCTCAAAATCTACGCCATTTAAGTGTTCAATAAACGTGGTCACAAAGTGTTGGCGGGTTTGTTCTCCATCGCTGACAATATCAATGCCAGCAAGTTGTTGTTCGTGCAACGCCAAACGTAACGCGTCTTTTTTACCTTCAATCAGGCCTTCGTTTTCGAGTTTCCAAGGCGACCAAAGCTTTTCAGGTTCTGCAAGCCAAGATGGTTTTGGTAAGCTGCCAGCAGTTGAAGTCGGTAATAATTTCATGATAAATGACCTATATGTTGATTAATTAGGAGCGTATTTAGCAGACCACTGCTCAAGAATCGCTTGGTATGGTTTGATAAATTGCTCTTCAACAAACTTCCCCTGCTCAATAGCCAGACGGCTACGTTCTTCTCGGTCATACACAATTCGAGTAAGTGAGTAATCTTCATTCTTCAAACTTGGCTGATAAGATTTCCCAGCAACTGAATTTGCATTGTAAATTTCAGGGCGGTAAATCTTTTGGAACGTTTCCATCGTGCTGATGGTGCTGATCAACTCAAGGTTGGTGTAATCACTTAACAAATCACCTGTAAAATAGAACGCTAAAGGCGCAACGCTATTTTTCGGCATGAAATAGCGAACTTTTAAGCCCATTTTTTGGAAATATTCATCAGTTAATGAATAGTCTTCTTGCTTATATTCAACACCCAAAACAGGGTGTTCATTTTCAGTACGGTGATATTCTTTAGTTGTTGAAACACTGAGGCAAATCACTGGCGCTTTTTTAAAGTTGGCTCTGTAAGTCTCAGAGTTAATAAAGCTCTTAAACAAGTTACCGTGCAATTCGCCAAATTTCTCTGGTGTACTAAAAGTAGACTGATTTTTATTGTGGTCTAACAAGAGCACACTAAAGTCATAGTCACGTACATAAGATGAGAAGTTGTTGCCTACAATGCCTTCAATGCGTTCATTGGTCTTTTTATCAACAATATTGGTTTTCAATATTTCGATTAAAGGAAGCCCGCTTGTACGATTTTCAGCTTCAATATTCATTTCAACTGAAATGATTTCAAGTTCAACGCCATAGCGGTCGCCTTTCGGGTTGTCCCAATGAGCTAAGGCATTGAAACGATTGTCGATCATCCGTAATGTGTTACGCAAATTCTCTTCGCGGCTCATCCCTCTCGCCAAGTTAGCAAAATTGGTTGTAATACGCGTATTGTCTGCTGGACGATAGTTCTCATCGAAACAAATACTCTTAATCGTAAATGTAAATTCTTTACTCATTGTGATCAGTACCCTAATTTCTGAGATAAACCTAAAAAAATTTCGAGCTCCTTTTAAACTTTCCAGCCTTGTCAGATTTGTGCCTTATGGTCTTATCAAAACTGAATTACTGGAGCGCTTCAGAGCATGAATAGATTTATACCGCAATCACAACATGAATAAAAATGATTTAGTCTCACTCAAAACTGAGTAAAATTCATGTTTAGGGTTTAATAAATAAGTATGAAGTTAAATATTTTTCATCTTAGGAAATTTTAGACAGCAAAAATTCAATATACGGCGCTCGCAAATCACCTTTATAAATTCAAATATTTATTATTATTTTCAATATTTTAATCAATAAAACCTTAGAGAGAATGGCTAGACCTAAAGTAATTTGTGCTGACTCTCGCTCATCTCTGCTTTTAGCCATTCTAAAAATATAATCTTCCGTGGGTCTTCTTCAAAAGCGCTATGAGAAAGTAAAAAATAGGCTGAACCGTCTTGTACAACAGGTGAATTTTTTTGCAGTAAATTCCACTCAAGCTCTTTTTCAATCATATAAATTGAGATGACCGTTACACCAAGTCCCGCCAAACAACCTTCTAAACATAGATAAAAATGTTCAAGCTCAACTTTGGTGTACCCTTTTAAACTTTGCTTTAACTCAGCAATGCGGCTAACGCTTTTGAAAAAATTTGGCCTAGAGGTCGAGATAAGTATGTCGTTAGTTTCTGATGACTTTGTTGCTTGAATCATTGCGATGTATTCATCGGCAATTTTTTCGCTATAGATATGCTCTCCCCAATCAAAATCATTTCTGCGAATCGCAATATCAATATTATCTTTTTCAAAGTCGACTACTCCGCCTGCTGTGAGTAACACAACCTCAAAATTATGACCAAGCTTTTTAAATTTTGATAACCGCGGTATAAGCCATTTCATGGAAAGAGTCGGCTCACACGACAAGACCAGTTGTTTGTTTTCGGTTTTGGGTTGGCTTAGTTGTATTAAACATTCATCGAGTTGACCAAAAACCTGATGGCAACAACTCAATAAAATTTCACCCTGCTCAGTCATCACAAGTGTTTTATTTTTTCGATCGAACAAAGTCGTATTTAAAGCTTCTTCTAAATTATAAATCTGTTTACTGACTGCACTTTGCGTCACAAATAATTTCTTTGCAGCTAAAGTGACACTGCCATACTTCGCCACAAAATAGAAAAATTTTAATGAATTCAGCGATACTCTTTCTATCATTCCAAAAACTCATATGTGTGTAGTCGTTTTTATCGATTTTTATTTCTAGGTTTCTGTTCAAAATAAAAATCATCTTTATTAAAACCTATTTTAGACGATGAAAAACATATTGAATATCGATATCTATCTGCACAGCCATATCGATGCGACTTCTTATTCTGAAAAAATAGCTGCTTTGGGTAATGCTGTCATCTTTTTAAATAAATTCCAAAAAGTACATATTAAGCCCCTCGTTTTCAGTGAGGGTACAAGATAATGGCAGAGTTTATTGCGGTTATTTTAATTACGATTTTGGCAGTGGTAAGCCCCGGAGCTGACTTCGCGATTGTCACGAAAAATAGTTACCTGTACGGTAGGAAAATAGGAGTTTTGACTTCACTGGGAATATCGCTTGGCGTGTTGGTGCATGTGACCTATACACTTGTGGCTGTTGCCTTTGTGATGACCTATACACCGCAAATTTTGAATATTGTTAAATATATTGGTGCGATTTACCTGATCTATATTGGCTATAAAACTTTTACTCAAAAACCTGTTTTAGACACCGCTGCATTAAGTTCTATAGGTACTTTTCAAGCCATAAAATATGGTTTCTTTACTAATGCTTTAAACCCGAAAACCACGCTATTTGTGATTAGTACCTATACTCAAATTGTGAGTTTAACCACACCTAAAACCGTTCTTTTGGCTTATGGCTTTTTTATGTCATTTGCCCATTTTGTATGGTTTTCACTTGTCGCAGTGCTGTTTTCATCCATGCTGTTAAGGCAAAAAATATTAGCCAAGCAAGTACTGATTAATAAAGTGATTGGTTCAATTTTATGTGCTTTAGGTATGATTCTGGTTTTTACTCAGTTTCAATAGAGCCACTTCATTTTTAAGAAACTGTACAGTGAATTTAGAGCTGCTGGACTGAATCCTAAATACAGAACTCAGTCCATTCAAGCGAGCTAAGAATCAATTTGTTAAGTATTCGATTCAGATAAATCATTTACATTCCAACGATTTGCTCTTTTAAAGGTTCCGACATCGTTAAATCGAACACCCATATCACGCATGACTTTATGGGCAACAGGCGCAGTCATTTGTCGAATGTAGAAAGGCTCTTTCACTACAAAATGATGAATGGCATGCGTCGAACCAAAGTTAAAACAGAACAATTGGAACGGTATCATCCACCACGGTGTTAATACTTGCGTTTGTTGAATCACATTGCCCAATTCAACATCACCGTAGTAATGCATATTGCTTGTCACAAAGTGCAGACAGAAAGTACGCAGCACATTTGGCGCAATCCACACCACAGTCAGAATATTAATCACATGCATAACATTTAGGGTTGTAGCTGACCATGCGATCGGTGCATTTGCCAAGCTTGAGATCATATCAACTGCATGGAAGCCTAAAAAGATATACCAAAGAGACCAATGAATAATTCCAAGTGGAAAATAAGCTAAGAACGCACGTTTAAAAATAACTTTTCTAACAGTCCAATTGCTTGCAGCAATAATGCGTAGCAAAACTGCAAAGCCATTATCACCAATCGCGACGAGTCGGCGAATGCTCCACTGCTCTCCATTGGTGAGCGCTCTTTCTTCTAAATCGACCTCAGTGCCTGAATTTTTATGATGATTAAAATGAAGCTCACGGCGTTTCCACGGGTTAATGGTACTTGGGCGAGCTAACCACACTAGACCCATCATAAGGTGATGTGCCCATGGTTTTTTTCTAAAATACATCCAGTGAATCAGGTCGTGTTCTAACTCATGGGTAAGAGATGCAAAAAATGCAATCATTGGAATTGCGAACCAAGCTGAAAGCTGATTATTTATATAGAGCACGGCCGTAGCAATCATTCCAACGAGGGAAATAAATAGAATCATCGCTCCTATCGCGTTTTGATGGTTCAAAATGGGATGGCGTTTGCGTAAAGCCACACCTTCTGCCGTGACCACTTTTTTAATGTGTTCCGTTTTTTCGCTATCAGTCATTCCAGCAGGATTTTTATATATGTAGGTCATCCGTTATTCCTCAGTTTTCTCATGTTCCTACTTTATTTATATCTACCTTTGTATGCTTAACTCGAAACGCCAATCTATTAGCCATAGATGCCAAAATGTAAAAAGCAGAGATAAACAAAAGATCTTTTATTTTTGAAATCTTTTATAATGAGGTGAGGAATATGAGTCACAAGTTATAGGATATAACATGCCACAGACAGCAACGGCACTGGCTAGCTGGGTTAAAGCGATTCAAAAAGCGCTTGAGAAAGCAGGTGTAGATAGCCAACCTTTATTAAAACAAGCTGGTTTAGATGTTCAGGCCCTAAACGATCCAGATGCGCGCTATTCATTAAAAAACACAGCAAATTTATGGAAATTAGCCGTTCAAGCGACTCAGGACTCATGCTTTGGCCTTAAAGTTGCCAGCCAAGTCAATCAAAATACATTTCATGTGTTGGGCCATTCACTCATTACCAGCACAACACTAAAAGAAATGTTTTTAAGAATTATTCGTTACTTCCGCATAGTGACCGACATTCCTGAACTTGAGTTTTATGGCGAGGGAAAAAATCATTATTTCGTTATTCATGTTCCCGACGAAGTTCAACCCGAATCTATTGATGCTTTTATCTCTGTTTTTATTCGTTCAAGTCGCGCGTTACAAGGTTCTGTTTTTTCGCCATTACGTATTGAACTGAGACGCTCGGAACCCGAAGATCTAGAAACTTTTCAAAGTATTTTAAAAGCCCCGACTGTGTTTAATGCCCTCAAAGACATGATTGTATTTGACACAGCAACCATAGAGCAGCCTTTAGACGGTGGGAACCCTAGCCTCACCCAAGAATATGATGAGATTATTAATCGTTATCTCGCACGCTTTGATAAAGAAAATATATTGGCTCGTGTGAAAGTAAAACTCATTGAAAAATTATCTACAGGCGACTTTCAACAGCAAGACGTTGCGAAAAGTTTAGGCTTAAGTATACGAAGTCTGCAACGCAAGCTTTCGGCAGAAAATACCTCTTATAGCGAGCTACTCGACAATACCCGGCACGAACTCGCTTTGTCGTATATTAAAAACTCAAGCCACAATATTACCGAAATTGCCTATATTCTTGGCTTTACCGATGTGAGTAGTTTTACACGTGCTTTTCGACGCTGGACAGATTTATCACCGCTACACTATCGGGAAAAGCATCTGTCTTGTTCTTAAATTTTTAAAAATTTTAGATAAAAAAAGATGCATTCATATGCATCTTTTTTATGAATATTTTATTTTTTATTTAAAAGTTCAAGCATGGACACTGTGGTGACTTTAGCCCCGACTGGCAAGGCTTTTAAATCTACAACATAGTTCGGACTGTGCGGAATGTAAGGTGCGGGTTTGCCTTGCTTTACTGCATTTGCAAACACAACTGGATCTGCCACACCAATAAACATAAAGTTAAATGGAATGTCTTTTTGTTCACCTAACAAATGGTGCACATCTTCTGAACCCATAACTGGAGGAAAATTGGTTAAAACCTGTTTGTCGCCTAATAACGCTTTTAGTGGCCCATTTAAACGGGCAGAAAATTCTTTATTGTTGACTACAGGCGTGCTTGAACCTTTGAATGTAAAAGTTGGCAATTGATCTTTACCCATACCTTGCATTTGGGCTGTGCCTTCACTCATAAGCTTAATATTATTTAACATGGTTTCACGCACTTTTGGATCAAACCAGCGTAAGTTCATCTTGACCAATGCAGTCGAAGGAATCACGTTATTCGAATTTCCAGCTTGGATCGAGCCAATTGATAAAACTGCTGCTTGTTGTGGATCAACTGTATTTCCCATAATAGTCTGATATTGGGTAATCGCATTTGCAGCCATGCTAATTGGGTTTTTGGTTAACATGGGTAATGAGCCATGCCCACCTACACCTTTAAATAGAACATCAAGCTGATCGGTTCCCGCCATGCGTGGTCCTGGTGCATTAATGACCACTCCAACAGGCGCTGGTGTGGTATGAACTGCAAAGAAATAATCGGGTTTAGGTAAATTGTATTTCGTCCACAAACCATCAGTCACCATTGCTTTAGCACCCGTTATAGGCTCTTCAGCAGGTTGTGCCACTAAAATAATGGTTCCGCTCCATTCCTTTTTCAAAGCCACCATGGTTTTTGCCATACTGAGCATCCATGTCACATGTGCATCGTGACCACACATATGAGCAACAGGTGTTTCGGTTCCATCATCGAGTTTTACCCGCACTTTACTTGCGTATGGTAGACCAGTTGCTTCTTGAACAGTATTGGCATCCATGTCGGCACGGTACATGACCGTTGGCCCTGCACCATTTTTCAAAATGCCGACCACGCCTGTTTTTGCTATTCCGGTTTTAACATCAAACCCTAATGACTTAAGCTCTTTGGCAACAATGGCAGAAGTGCGGGTTTCCATAAACCCCAATTCTGGGTGCTCATGAATGTCTTTATAGACCTTACTTAACCATTCTGTTTGGCCATCAATAATGTTTAACGCTTTTTGCGAAACCGCTGGCAAAGTTGTTGGACTTGCTTCTGCATGAAGGACAGTTCCATAGCCTGAAATCAAAGTTGATAACCCTAAAAATAAGGTATTTTTAAAAAATTTGATCATTATGAATAAAGCTCCGTTTTAATAATCTTTGCAGTTAGTTAATAATTATTTTGTTTTTAGCTAAATCTTTCTTTTCTAATCGATTCAATAATGTACCAAACAGCGTTGCCATTACATACATTAAGATTGAATACACGGCTGCTGGCATAGCTGCGTCTGAGCTCGCCATAACAGTTAAAGCAATTGTTAACGCTAAGGTACTGTTATGAATTCCTATTTCAAAAGCACAGGCTTTGGCTTGAAAGCTATTAATACCAAATAAACGAGGCACCAAATAACCAATCAAAAGACTACAAATACAGAAAAGTAAAGTTGCTCCACCCACTAGCCCAATGTAGTTGAGAAGTTTTTGATAGTCTTTGGCAATCGCGAGCGCAATAACAAAAAGTAAAAATACAATTGCGAAAACACGAACGGGGTTATTTAACCTTTCTGCAAATTTTGGTGAGAAATGTCTGATCAACATCCCAATAATGACGGGAACTAAAATAATAACAAACACCTGAATTATTTTAGAAAATTGCAATCCAACGTGTTGTTCACTTGCAACGAAATGTAGTAATGCAAAGTTCACAATCAATGGCAATGTAAAAGCAGCAAGCACTGAATTTATCGCAGTTAAAGTAATATTAAGTGCAATATCACCCTTATATAAATAGCTAAATAAATTTGCAGTGGCACCCCCTGGTGAAGCCGCAAGTAACATCAGCCCGACAGCAATCATTGGTGGTAAAGCAAAAACCTTACAAATAACAAATGCAATACTTACTAAAATAACGAGCTGGCAAAACAATGCAACAAACACCGCTTTGGGGTGCTGGCGAACACGTTTAAAATCTTTGAGGGTTAATTCTAGCCCCATACCAGCCATAATAATGGCCAAAGCTATGGGTAAGAATATGGTAATTATCAATGAATCCATTCTCTATTTCCTCTTTTAATTTTTTGTATTATTTAGAATTTATAACCAATCTTGAGTCCATACCCAATCGAGTGATTATCCTTAAACTCCCCTACATAATAATCACTACCGGCCTGCGCGCCAAGCTGAGCTTTTGCATCACCTAGCCAGTAATATTTCACACCACCAGAAATAAAGTATTGTGGTGTTGGGCTAAATTGAGCACCAAATCCTAAATTATAATATCCATCGGTTGGGCCACCCGTTGAAACTTTATCGCCTACACCTGAGTCCCAACCGACCGAAACAGAACCTAACCATTTAGGTGAAAAACGTTGCCCTAACCCTAAATTTAAAGACCATTGGTCTTCATCATAACGAACTAAATTCAGCCCTTCAGGACGGCTTGGTGTTGCTAACACTCCAATAGCTTTTGAAATTTCACCAAAACGATAAGGTTGTAGCGCCAATTCACTCCAATTTACCCAACGTAAACTTCCGAACAATAAAGTTCCCTGACGTAAACCGGTTTGAAACTCTAAATTCACTGAGTCTGGAGATTTAAATTTGGTTGTGCCAGAACCTTCGTCATGAGGTAATTCTAAAATAATTTGATTTAAATAGTTTTTCTTTTGCTCGGTCATCTGCCCGATAGAAATCATATAGTCGAGATGTTGGCTAACTAAATCGCGTCCTTGCTGAGTCGTTAACATATCAATTAACGGTGCATTTTCAGTCGCGTTTACTTTGTGGGTAATGGCAGAGCGATAGGTAAGTGAAACTTTAACGGCCTTTTCAGGAATTTGATAAGCCAGTCCAGCTAACCAACCCCAATCGCCCACAGTTTTAGTTTGAAAGTCATAGCCATTATAAAGACTAAATATATTTCCTCTTAAACTGACCTGACTTTTGAAGGTTTGATAAACTGGCCCTGCAAAAATATTCCAGTTTTTATTAGGCTGATATCCGGCAATGAAGCTGAAACTTTGCATATCAAATTCTGATTTAGCATTTCCTATAGGAACTTGACCAGAAGTCGCATTTGCAAGGCTTGTAGCCGTTATACCGGGAAGCATGACCGTATCTTTTGGCGTTGCTACAAAGCCATTTACGCCAGAATATTCGGTGTCAGCACCAAAAGGCTGATCGTAAAGCAACCCAAATGAATAATGCGGTGCAATCTGAAACTTTAAAGCCGCAGTCGGCCGATAATCTGTATTGGCAATATCAGAAATTGGTTGATGTGAAGGGTTCGTACCAGATTCCACTCCTTTTAAATCCGTATCTGTCACGCCTAAACTGGCTTCAAAGTAATTTCCCGGTTGTAAAAATGCTGAGATGGATTGGCCTGTTTTATCAAATGCAGCAGCATGTAATACACTTGTACAAATTGAAGCGATTCCCAATACTAATGTTCTATTTCTTACTACAAAAATCATGGATCCATCCTGGATTTTTTTATTTTGATTGTTCACTTTATTTAGATTTTGAGTGGTGCGCTTAGCCCCAAACGCCAATTCGTTGACTGTGGATGCCATATTTAAAAATTATAAGATTGCCTCTCTGAAATGAGATAAGCCCTTTTGAACTCAAGATTAAAGACGACGATGATTTAAAACTTTCAGATAATTTTTTAAGAAACTTTTGTATTTATTGCTGTTGATATTAAAGCGCATGATAGATTTCCCAATCCTTCATATCTCTATAAATCACGGCACACCAAACGAGAAATGCTAAAGCGATGATATTTATATACCTTTGCTTTAGCTTATAAATTTATCGGATATACAGTCAGTAGATTAAGATAGTACATACATCAGCAAGTAAATCTTCCGCTAAAATTCATATTTCGCCATCATTTCTATACGCTTATCTTTCCCTACTTGTTGACTTACGGTGTTGCGCTCGCCATAGACATATTCAACCCCAAAAGTTAGGGGTTTATTGGGTTTAAACATCAGATTAGCCCAGCTCTGTTGTAACTTCTTATTTGCATCTTTTGTTATTACGTCTTTATCTTCATAGATCAGTGCACCATGACCTATTGTGCCCCTTAGTTTTTCATTAAATTGATAAGTAAGGCCCAGTTGAAATGCATCAAAATCAATTAATTCGACATCATCTCCGTTTTGAATATGACGGACATTATCAGAGGTAGCCAGTAATAATTTATTGTCTCCAGAAACATGCGAATAGTTGCTATTAAATAATAAAGATGGTGTGATTTTATAGCGAAGACCTAATGCTGCACCCCATCCCATTTTAGTTTCATCATTTTCATTACGTAGACGGATTTCCTGAACTAAACCACGTGCAGTCATTACGCCTTTATCAGTGGCAAATTCATATTTCAATTTACTTGCCAGTAAAGGCAGACGGTTCTCATCATTGCCTTTTTCTAAACTTAAGAAATAAGAGGTGGATGTATTGATTGGCCCTGAATAACGCACCATTGGATTACGATTGGTACCCCCACCTAAAGCGGTATTTGAATCTAGCATTTCTGGCGCGGTTTCAGTGGAAAGAAAAGTAGACGTCGTTTGACCGATCAACCAACGATCATAATTTAAATAGACATGTCGCAGACGGGCATTATCTTTATTCGGTCCACCACGGAAATCTATTTCAAGTTTTCCTTTTAACGTTTGTTCTCCTACAGGAGTACTAAAATCTAAACCAATACGAGAGGCATTTACGGTCGAATCCAAGCGATCTTCAGTAGATTGCTTATCAGGATCCCCTTCTAGTAACACACTATTAATGCGGTTAAACATACCTTTCGCACCTTCAAACTGATAGGCAGTATCAGCACGAACAAATCCGTACAAATTCACATCAGCACCGGATTTTGTTTGCCATTTGAATATAGCTTGATTATTTTTTTCTGCCGGCGCGCCAATACTTGCTGTAGATACGTATGGAACCTGTACGCTAGTCACAGGTCTTGCTTGTTGAGCCTGAAGCATTTGTCGAAGTTCACTCACTTCAGTACGCAATTGTTCAATTTCACTGTTCTGGTTGGCATGAGTAAATGTAGTAATAGTCGTCAAGCTAGCTATAAATACCGTTAGTCGAGTCTTAGGTGACTTCAATTTCATTTTAAATTCCATTTGTTTTATTTCAATAAAGCGTGGTGTTCATCCATTTACAAAAATTGTAGATATACTCTCCCCTTAAATAGCCTTTTCAGCTGTTTGAAATGTCTTACTTACTTTTTAGATTTAAAAAACAGTTGAAGACTGCGTTGATAAAAGAAATGTGTAGTGAGAATTACAAAAATTAATCTTGAGAGCTGAAAGGCAACTACAATAGGTACTGCGAGACCGAGAGCTTTAGCCATGAGGGACATTTCTGCGATGCCTCCGGGAGAGAGACCTAAAATCAAGATTTGTTTTTCTGTATGGCTTAAGTTGACCAGTAATAACGCAAAGCTGATCGATAACACCAAAGCCAGCAGATTGAATATCAA
Source organism: Acinetobacter calcoaceticus (assembly GCF_900520355.1). Lineage (NCBI taxonomy): Bacteria > Pseudomonadati > Pseudomonadota > Gammaproteobacteria > Moraxellales > Moraxellaceae > Acinetobacter > Acinetobacter calcoaceticus. Next base: position 3,188,454 of record NZ_LS999521.1, read on the forward strand.
TGTTATCCCAATGAATTTTTTATTTTTTCTTAAAAAGCTAAATGGAAATTTGCTGCCTAATGACCAACCAATACAGACTTGACCAAAGGCAGTAAACCATTCAGGCAATCTCATCTGAAGTATTCCGCAAAATGATAACAACCCGATAATGGCGAGTGGCCCCAAAATCCAAGCATTCAAAAGATTAAAAAATTGAAAAGCCTTACCCACAAACAGGGCCAGACAAAACAGCAATACGACCTGAAAAAAGCTAAACTGGTCCGACACTGGTATCTTTAAACCAGTCCATTCGACTTGAAAATAAAGTTCCATAAAAATTGGAACCAGCACAACCAAAATCACAATTCTCAAACTATGGGCAGCAACGACTTTCTCAACTTGAGCTTGATGCCGTTCTGCAATATTCACCATTTCACTGGCGCTACCAATGGCAGAAGAAAACCATGCAGTTGCCCAATCCAAGGCATTCACTCGATATTGCAAACCAGCCAGTAACGTACCCAACGCAAGTGACCATGCCAACCCAATTAGAATAAAACCCCAATATGCTGCCACTGCTTGTACTAAGGCTGGTGTAAAGTATAAGCCTAAGGCCATACCAATAATGACCTGCCCTATGCGTCGCCAATGGGGATCACAGGCAAGTGGATGGCCAACGCTACCGAACAATAAGGCTGTCAATAAAGGCCCAAGCAACCAAGGCAGGGGAATATGTAAATATTTGGCAATTAAAGCTCCGACCAGAGCAATTGCTAATCCTTTGAGATTTGAGCTTATTTTTTCCATAATTCTGAGCAATAATAGTCAACGAATGCTGACTATTATTGCTGTCCTATTAAGCTTGTTGTTTTTTGATAAACAAGTACTTACGAACGATTGGCAAGATTACTAACAATCCTGACATGATCCAAAGCCCCATACTGATGTTACTGCTCCACAAGATGCCAAGTTCCCCTTGAGAAATCGACAAGGCACGGCGTAAATTTGATTCCATCAACTCTCCAAGTACGAAACCGAGAATCAGCGGTGCTAATGGGAAATCAAATTTTCGTAAAATATATCCAAATACACCCAAGCCCATACATAACAACAAGTCAAAGATATTGCTATGAATAGCATACACCCCAACAAAGCTGACACTTGCAATGATCGGGATCAGAATATAATTAGGAATACTTAACATGCGGGCAAAGAAACCCACCAGTGGCAAGTTCAATACCAACAGAATGATATTACCCACCATTAAAGATGCAATCAGTGACCACACCAGTACAGGTTGCTGAACAAATAACTGTGGACCTGGTGTTATGTTGTACATAAGCAACGCGCCCATCATCACCGCAGTCGTCCCCGAGCCTGGCACACCTAGTGTCAACATTGGTACAAATGAACCACAAGCTGCTGCGTTATTAGCACTTTCGGGTGCAGCAAGCCCACGTAAGTCACCTTTACCAAATTTGCTACTATCCTTTGCCATTTTTCGTTCAGTGGTATAAGCCATTGCACTTGCAACTGTTGCACCTGCTCCAGGAAGAATGCCCAAGAAGAAGCCAATCACTGAACTGCGAATAATAGTAAATAAAGAGAAAAAGAACTCTTTGAGATTAAAAAGTGAACGTTTCCCTTGCTTTAATGCAACGTTACCAATCGTGGTACGTTCAAGCAATAATAAAATTTCACTTACACTAAATAAGCCAATAACCAAAGTAGTAAAAGCAATTCCGTCACTTAAACCCACGCTATTAAAAGTAAAGCGATACACACCTGTAATTGCATCCATTCCCACAGTTGAAAGCGCTAAGCCCATGAGTGCCATAATTAAGGTTTTAAATGGTTGTGTACTGACTAAACCTGTTAAACAGACAATTGCAAAGACCATCAGGGCAAAATATTCAGCTGGACCAAAGGCAATTGCCCATTTCGCCAATATAGGAGCGAACAATACAATCCCGATAAAGGCAACAGTACTCCCAACAAAGGAACTGACCGATGACAAAGACAGTGCGATTCCGGCTTTTCCTTGCTGTGCCAATGGATAACCATCTAGCGTGGTCATAATTGCCCCAGCATCTCCGGGTACATTTAATAAAATTGCTGAAATACGTCCGCCATATTCACAGCCCAAATAAACTGCTGCCAATAAAATCAAGGCACTATCTACGGGTAAACCTAAGGCGTAAGCAAACGGCAATAAAATTGCCACACCATTAATTGGACCTAAACCTGGCAATAACCCTACAATTGTTCCAATAAATGCGCCAATAAAGGCAATTAGAAGATTCTGCGGTTGCAAGGCAACCTCAAACCCCATCATTAAAAAATTTAATACATCCATATCGGGTCATCCTTAACCAAAAAATCCAAGTGGTAATGGCACATCCAAGAAACGGTCAAACATATAGTAGGTACTCATGCTAAGTACCAAACCTGTCACCAAAACCGGTATGGTTTTGCCATGGAAAAGTTTGCCCAGTGCAATGGTCATTAATAGAGTTGCAACAATAAAGCCTAGCCATTCAAAAACTAATGCATATAACGTTAAAGCCACCGCACACAACGCTAACTTAACGACTAAGTGTTTTGTCCACCCCAACTCAACGGGTTCAAACATAATGGCCGGTCGAATAGTTAGATACGCTGCACTCGCTGTAATTAACCCCATTAATAAAATAGGAAAAGCTTTAGGGCCTACTGGATCGTAGGAGATTGGGGCTTCAAAATTGCTTGCATGAATCAACAAAAATAATCCGCAAACCGTAATAATGGCCGTAAGAATCCGTTCAGATTTCATCCTCTATCCTCAAAAAAAAGCTGAGCTGAAAAATAGCTTCCCTGCTCAGCCTGTTTGCTATTTTGATAATTTATATTCTTGCGACAACTGACGCATTTCTTCAGTCTGCTTATATACATAGGCAGTGAGTTCTTCACCCGTCAGCTGAAATGGGAGTAAATCTTGATTGTTACGTACTGCCTCAAATTTCTGGTTTGCCATCATTTTATCAAAGGCATTTTTCCACCAGCCATAGGCTTCATCACTGACCTGTGGTCCCATATAGAAACCACGAATTACCGGCCACTCTATGTCATAGCCTTGCTCTTTTGCGGTAGGTAATTTTGAGAACTTCCCGTCTAAACGCTTGTTTGCAAAAACTGCCAAAACCCGAATATCGCCAGACTCTAGGTATGAACTTACTTCACTGATATTCCCTACCCCAACTTGAATATGCTGTCCCAGTAATGAAGTCAGTACTTCCCCACCACCTTCAAGTGCAACAAATCTTAAATTGGCCGGACTAATACCTGCTTTTTTTGCCAACATGGCTGTTTGCATCCAGTCTTGACCACCCACACTTCCAGCACCACCAAAGCTAAGTGCTTTTGGGTTTTCTCGTAGTACTTTCATCAAGTCATCAAGGTTTTTCAGCGGTGAGTCTTTATGTACCGAAACCAAACCATAATCGACGGCGACCCCAGACAACCATTTCACATCTTTTTCAGTGAAGTTTCCGAATTTTCCTTGTGCCAAGTTCAAGAGTGAACCAGTCGAAAATGCAACCACGGCATCATTGTTAGCAGGATCACTGTTTACGATCTTATTATAGGCTACGGCACCTACCCCGCCTGGCATATAGGTTACGCGTATTGGGTCTTTGAGCTGGTCTGTTTGTTTAAAGCCAGATTGGATTAATTTACAAGTCATATCAAACCCACCACCCGGCTTTGCTGGGGCTATACATTCCGGACGTTTTGGCTGACCAGCCTCTTTAGAAGCATTTCCTGAACCACACCCAGCCATTGTCACACTGACGCATGTTAATGCGAGTAAAGTTAAATTTTTCATGTTACATACATCCTTATAACGTTTTGCTCTATTCATATTTTGATTTTTACCAATCGCCATAATCGACCTCCTTGGCACGATCATGTTTACCGGTTTTTAGTTTTAATCTTGTGTTTTGAAATGCGCTCTTTCACAGCGAACTTCAGCAATGCTGCGTTACTATAAAAATTACGAATCAACCGACTAAAAGAAATAGCTAAGTGGAGGGAAAGTTATGACAATCACCAGATCTATAATGAGTAATTAAAACCTTTGCAAAAATATCCAAAAATACTGGTTTTAATTAATACTGATGAATAACAATAAGATAATAAAAAAGTAATCTATTGAGTTGTCTTTTACATATCCATGCTATGGGTAACGTTTAATATTCAAATAAATAAACCTATTTACCCAATCTTTCCTTCTGACCAAGTGAGCAAAATACTCATACGTTTTTCCAATAGTTATTTAATCAGGTACGCTTCTTCATAATTTGCAAACCCATCATATTTTTTAATGCATCATGCATTTAATGCTCTCCCTTTCTAATTTGAGGAGATTAAAGCACAGAATAAGAAATCATCGTGATACCAACAATTTAAAGGGGGCATTAGTAAAATTAAATAGGCTTAAAAATCCAAGCAAAGGGAGTGAGAGAAACTGAAAAGGATCGTTTTATTATTCTTAGAATATAAAGTTAAAGATCACTTTTATGAGAATGGATAATTATTTATAAGAGAATATACAGCTGTTAATATACAAAAAATCTATGAAAATTTGGCGCTTACTAAAATTAATACGGACATTTATATATGGAAATCAAGCAAATAAAGTATTTTTTGACGGTCGTTGAAGCAGGCAGTATTGGTAAAGCAGCCCAAAAACTTGATGTTGGTGCTTCAGCAATTAGTCAACAAATTAGTAAACTAGAACAAGAGTTAAGCATTCGCTTGCTGCAGCGTAATGCCTTTGGCGTCACACCTACTCCTGCTGGTCTCGCCTTTTTAAAACATTCTCAACTCATTTTACGACAGATTAACTTTGCTGTTGATGCTGCTCACTCTGCAAGGCTTTCAGGCCATGTCAGCTTAGGTTTTCCACCCACCATTACCGCCTTAATTGGCATCCCTTTAATGAAATTAATGTCTGAACGTTATCCAGATATTCGTCTAGAGATTGTCGAAACACTGTCGGGTAACCTGATTCAATCCATTAATTCGCGTCAGCTTGATATTGCCATTATTTTTACCAATGAAATTGATAAGCAATGGTCAATACAACCATTGGTACGCGAGCAAATGTATTTAATGGCACGAAAAGAAGTACTAGAAAAATACGGTCTTGCCGAATGCATCAAAAGTGGAATTATTCAGTCTCAACAAATTGGTGACATTCCTTTAGTGCTGCCACGCCAGCGTCACAGTTTAAGAAAATTACTTGAACACAAGATTGGACAGCTTAATGTCGTCTATGAAATTGATGGTCTACACTTACTCATGGATAGCCTGATTCATCTTGAACTTGCCAGCGTCCGCCCCGGAAGTGCTTGTCTGCAAGAATACAAACATAAGCTTCAATTGCTCAAATTGGTTGATCCAGAAGTTGAACGAATCAATTACTTGGTTAGCCTTGCCGAAGAAGAATTATCCCCTGCGGCACTCGCTGCTAAGTCAGCAATTAAAGCGTGTGTGAAAGAGCTTATTCAAAATCAAATCTGGCCTTGTTCTGAAATTATTTTATAAAAGGTCATTAATTATATTAAACACCCAATTAATTTTGCCCTCTCACTCCCTCCTGCTTTTTGAGATTACATTTTCGTCCGAATGATAAGTGGTTTTCTGTTTATCGAAATATAGATGTGTAGTTTGAACTGGAAACAAGACATCACATTTTCTACGAAGGGTCTCTCTAAATCTCATCTCAAACCCATTTTTATTTAGGTTTATTGATTGAACCGATTTAGGTCCGACCTCGAAAATCGTGAATGTTTCCATTCTGTCAGGCCAAGGAGGTCTTCAATGGATGTCGTGAATAACCCTAGGGCTACTTTAAAAAAAATATTAAATGTAACGAGTGGCAACTTTTTAGAACAGTACGATTTTTTTCTTTTTGGTTTCTATGCCACTTATATCGCAGCAAAATTTTTCCACTCTGAAAATGAATATGTCTCTTTAATGATGACATTTACCGTATTTGCTGCGGGCTTTCTTATGCGCCCTCTTGGCGCTATTTTCTTGGGTGCTTATGTCGACAGAGTTGGACGACGTAAAGGTCTTATTGTGACCTTAAGCCTTATGGCAATCGGAACCATCTTAATTACCTTTGTGCCAGGTTATGAAACCATTGGTATTATTGCGCCAATTTTGGTGGTGATTGGACGCCTATTGCAAGGCTTCTCGGCAGGCGTTGAATCTGGCGGTGTTTCTATTTATTTAGCTGAAATTGCAACAGATAAAAACCGTGGATTTATCACAAGCTGGCAGTCTGGCAGCCAACAAATTGCGGTTGTGTTTGCTGCATTACTTGGCTATTGGCTTAACACCATTTTAACTACTGCTCAAGTGGGCGAATGGGGCTGGCGTATTCCGTTCTTAATTGGCTGTTTGATTATTCCTTTAATCTTTTTATTCCGCCGTACTTTAGAAGAAACCGAAGACTTTAAAGCTCAAAAAACTCATCCAACTTCTAAAGAGATTTTCAGCACACTGGTGAGCAACTGGCGTATTGTGCTTGCCGGTATGATGATGAGTGCCATGACCACAACAACGTTCTACTTTATTACGGTTTACACAACAGTATATGCAAAACGTACTTTAGAAATGTCGGTAACCGATAGCCTTTTAGCGACTGTATTTGTTGGTTTGTCGAATTTCTTCTGGTTGCCAATTGGTGGTTTACTTTCAGACAAAATTGGCCGTCGTCCTATTTTAGTCGGTATTACTACCCTTGCCATATTTACAACTTATCCAGTTTTAAGCTGGTTAGTAAGTGATATTAGTTTTTCTAACCTCCTCATTACGCTTGCGTACTTCTCATTTTTCTTTGGTATGTACAACGGAACTATGGTGGCAACACTAGCCGAAGTGATGCCAAAACGTGTACGTACAGTCGGCTTCTCTTTAGCGTTTAGTCTTGCAGCCGCTATTTTTGGTGGCATGACCCCCATTGCCTGTACATATCTTGTTGAAAACACGGGTAATGCAAGTGCACCAGCATTCTGGCTGATGTTAGCTGCGGTATGTAGCCTCATCTCAAGCTTATATCTATGCCGCGGTTCTCAACAGAAAAATTCTGAAGCAATTGCTGAACCTGTGAAGGTTAGCGCTTAAAACAACTACTTAACCTGAAATTTTACTGAACAGTACGGCAGACCCTAAGTCACCGTACTGTGCTCTTTTACAATTAAAGTGAGGCACTATGAAAAAGTCCCCTATCTTCAAAACTATTTGCTTAGCTGGTGCGGGCTTAGTATCTACTTTTGTTAATGCAGATACACTCGAAGTGATTAGCTCAGGTGGTTTTTACTCATCTATGGAAAAACTCATTCCAATATTTGAAAAGCAAACTGGCCATACCGTACACCTCTCGTCTGGTTCATCCATGGGTGCATCACCAACGGCAATCCCAAATCGACTCGATCGTGGTGAACATTTTGATGTGGTGGTGTTAGCTGCTCCTGAACTAAACAAGCTTGCAGAAAAGGGTTATGTAGACCCAAATTCACAAAGTGCTTTAGTTAATTCAAGCATTGGCATGGCTATTCCTAAAGGTGCCCCAAAACCAGACATTAGTTCTGCTGCAAAATTCGAAAAGGTTTTATTAAATGCAAAGCACATAGGCTATTCAGCAAGTGCAAGCGGCACGCATCTTGAAAAGAATGTTTTCCCAAGCTTCCCGTCTGTGGAATACAAAGTAATTTCTGGTAAAGCGGAAAAAGTGGTAGGTGACCGCGTTGCAAAGCGTATCGCCGAAGGCCAGTTTGATATTGGTTTCCAACAAATTAGTGAAATCAAACCTTTTACTGGCAAATATGGACAAGTTGAGTTAGTGGGGCCAATTCCTGCACCTTATCAAAAAGTCACCATTTTTGCGGCTGGTATTGGTAAAAATTCTGAACATAAAAAAGTGGCAAAAGAATTAATCCAGTTTGTGAAATCACCACAAGCAACACAAATTATTGAAGAACAAGGTCTTGAGCAGGTCAAACAATAAAAGCTATAAAAGGCAACGTCTTGAGGTGATGTTGCCTCTACTCTATTGCCGGTTTACTCAAAGCAATAGAACAAAATATATAGTAATAAACCAGTGTAGAATCATCAATAAAGGTTAATGTAGTATTTACCGTGGAACTCAAACAGTTAAAGTATTTTATTGCAGTGATCGAGTCAGGAAGCTTGGGTAAAGCTGCAAAAAATCTCGATATTGGAACTTCTGCATTAAGTCAGCAAATCTCAAAATTAGAAAGCGAGCTTTCCATTCGCCTTTTACAACGTACCGCTCTGGGTACAGTTCCCACCCCTGCGGGTTTGGCTTTTTTTCAACAGGTTCAACTTGCGCTTAGACACCTAGACCATGCCGTAGATTCTGCACATTCTTCACGCTTAAGTGGCCACGTCACCGTGGGGTTTTCGCCGAGTGTCGCGACTGTTATAGGCACACATTTTTTAAAGCTCATGAGGAATCGTTACCCCGACATTAAAGTCCGTTTAATTGAAGGCTTATCGGGCGATCTCAAAACATTGGTCAATGCAAGACAACTCGATGTTGCAATTATCTTTAGCGACGATGTCGACCCGCAGTGGGCCATACAGCCTCTAGTCAAAGAGCAAATGTTTTTAATCTCGCCTAAAGAAGTGCTGAGCCAGTACCATCTTGACAGCTGTATCGACACTCAAACCATTACCCATCCACAACTGAAAGAACTTCCGCTTATTTTACCAAGCCAACGACATGGACTGCGCTTGTTGCTCGAACAGAAAATTCATCAACTTAAAGTCGCCTATGAAATTGATGGGCTACATTTGCTAATGGAAAGTATTAGCCATCTAGAAATGGCAACCATCCAACCTGCGGGTGCAGCATTAAACTCTCGGCAAGACTTATGTTTGCTACGCATTGTAGAACCTGCCATTGAACGTATTAACTATTTAATTAGTCTCTCTGAAGAAGAAATTTCGCCTGCCACTTTAGCCACTAAAGTGGTGATTCGAGCCTGTGTCACCAACTTAGTTAATGAAAAATGCTGGCCCGGTGCGGAACTCATAAACACTTAAGCCATTAGTGTTTATTTTTAATAAACACCCATTCAAGCTTAGCCTCTCACTTCACCCTCCCTTTTAAAGCTACATTAGCCCTAGCTGAGAAAGGGAGAAATCTATGCATGATGTGATTGTAATTGGTGGTGGGAATGCCGCACTGTGTGCCGCGCTCACTGCAAAGGAAAATGGCGCTTCTGTGCTGGTGCTAGAAGCAGCGCCTAAAGAATGGCGTGGTGGTAATTCACAACACACCCGTAACCTTCGCTGCATGCATGACGCTCCCCAGGATGTATTGGTTGATGTCTACTCAGAAGAAGAATATTGGCAAGATCTGCTTAAAGTAACTGCTGGAAAAACCAATGAACACTTAGCACGACTTGTAATTCGTAGCACAGCAACCTGCCGCGACTGGATGCGTAAACATGGCGTGAATTTTCAGCCGCCGCTATCGGGTGCTTTACATGTTGCACGTACCAATGCATTTTTTATGGGTGGCGGTAAAGCCCTCATTAATGCGTATTACCGTAGTGCCCAAGCGCTTGGCATCGAAATTTTATACAACACAAAAATTAAAGATCTAAAGTTAAACCAAGGACAGTTTGAAGCAGCGATTGCTGAAGATGGTCGTGTGTTTAAAGCAAAAAGCTGTGTATTGACCGCAGGTGGTTTTGAGTCAAATCTAGAATGGTTAAGAGAAGCATGGGGACAAAATGAAAATGGCGAATGGCCTGCCGATAATTTCATTATTCGTGGTACTCGCTTTAATCAAGGCAACTTACTTAAATTTATGATGGATCAAGGCGCCGATATTATTGGTGATCCATCGCAATCACACTGCGTAGCCGTAGATGCACGAGCACCCTTATATGACGGCGGCATTTGTACCCGAATTGACTGCGTTTCATTGGGTATTGTGGTCAATAACAAAGCCGAACGTTTTTACGATGAAGGCGAAGACTTCTGGCCAAAACGTTATGCGATTTGGGGCCGCCTTGTTGCCAAACAGCCTCAGCAAATTGCCTATTCAATTATTGACTCAAAAGCGATTGGTCGTTTTATGCCACCTGTGTTTGCGGGTGTAAAAGCTCACAGCATTCAAGAGTTAGCCGAAAAAATCGGGCTAGATGCAAAAACCTTATGCCACACCGTAGAAGAGTTTAACCAATCTTGCGTGCAAGGCACCTTTAACCATACCGTTTTAGATGACTGCACTACCGAAAATATTGTGCCCAACAAAACCCACTGGGCCGTTCCACTTGATCGCCCACCTTTCTATGCCTATGCCCTCAAACCCGGCATTACCTTTACCTATTTAGGTTTAAAAGTCGAAGACGATGCTGCTGTGCGTTTTAACAATAAAGCTAGCCGCAACCTGTTTGTCGCAGGTGAAATGATGGCAGGTAACGTACTCGGTCAGGGTTATACCGCAGGCGTTGGCATGTCGATCGGGACGACGTTTGGGCGAATTGCCGGAAAAAATGCAGCCCACTATGCACTTTCACAAGGAGTTGAACATGAATGCTAATAGCAAAGCCCTAATTCCAGTTGTTCAGCTCTCTGACCATGAGCAAGAAGTTCAAAGAGCCCTACAGATTTGTAATGCTTGTCGTTACTGTGAGTCATTTTGTGCTGTATTTGCGGCCATGACCAAACGCCTTGAGTTTAATCAAGCCGATATTCATTACCTCGCAAACCTGTGCCATAACTGTGGTGCTTGCCTACACGCTTGCCAATATGCTCCACCACATGAGTTTGGTGTAAACATTCCAAAAGCAATGGCGCAAGTACGTTTGGAAACTTACCAAGAGTTTGCTACGCCTCAACCGCTAGGTAGACTTTATAAGTCTGTGGGTATTCCGTTTGTCTCGGCGTTAACACTTATTTTCTTTTTTTGCATGTTAGGTGTGGTGTGGTACAAAGGCACCGACCTATTTGCAGGCTACCAAGGTAATTTCTATGCGATTTTCCCGCATAACTTTTTAGCTCTATTGTTTGGAGCAACCTTTACCATTGCGATTGTTCTGCTCGGCATTGGAATTAGTAAATTTTGGCGACAAACCTCTAAAGTCATCCATGGCAAAGTTGAGAAACCCGACCTGCTCCAAGCCACCCAAAATGTATTAACGCTTAAATATTTAGATGGTGGACATGGCAAAGGCTGTAATGAGCAAGATGACCGCTACACACAAATCCGCCGTGTGTTCCATCACCTGACGTTTTATGGCTTTATGCTCTGCTTTGCAGCTACAGGTGTAGCGACTTTATATCACTATTTTCTTGACCTACATGCACCTTATCCTTACCTAAGCTTGCCTGTGATTTTAGGAACTTTGGGTGGAATTGGCTTAGTTGTCGGGCCATCTGGCTTACTCTATTTAAATCTTAAACGCCATCCGTTACATGGTGACCGCGAGCAAAAACCTATAGATCGAGGCTTTATCTTCCTTCTACTTATCGTTAGCGCTTCAGGGCTAGCACTCATGGCATTTCGCAATACCCCTTACATGGCACTTTTACTGATTTTCCATTTAGCCACGGTCATGACATTCTTTATTACCATGCCATTTGGAAAGTTCGCACATGGTTTTTACCGCAGTGCTTCTTTACTCAAATTTGCCATCGAAGAACGTATTTCCAAGAAATCATAATTTCACAAAAGCATTCACTATCTTGGCGTAGTGAATGCTTTTATTGTTTTTCGGCTTAGAACACTTCATGCCTTCCCTACTTTTTACTATTGAAAATTCCTAAGCCATACATCGGCCACTTCGTGCTCGCTTTAATATTATTAATCAGCATCGCCACCAAGACTAAAGACACTGCACCGACCAAAACAGGGAAAATCAAAAAACTCCACTCGTAATGTATGCTGCTCGCGGTAAGCAAAATAACCAAAGGATTGGCACCCGCAGGTGGATGAACACATTTAAAAACTTGCATGAGTGCAATGGCACAACCCACTGAAAAAGCAATTGTAAAAATAGAAACACCCGCAAATTTTAGAAAAAACAATCCCACAAAAGCCGAAATAAGATGCCCAAATATAATATTTCTCGGCTGTGCCAAAGGAGACTGTGACACCGTATAGAGCAATACACAGGTCGCACCAAACGGCGCCATAATAAAGATATTATGTGTAAGTTTACTCAACCACAGAAGTATAAAAATACTGACTGTACCCCCAATAAGACTTCTTAAAATATCAACTTTAGTGGGCGATGGAGCCAGTTTTTCTTTGCCATGAAAGATCGAGAACATTGTTTTATTCCTCTAACAAAAAGTTGCTTTTTAAAAAGCATATAGATAAAATTCCAAATAGTACAGATCTGTACTATTTTATTTTTTGGAAAAGTTTTATGTCAAAATCTGCCTTAAAAATATTAGATACAGCCGAGAAGTTATTTAATGAAAATAGTTTTGTTGGCGTTGGCGTTGACCTGATTCGCGATGAGTCTGGCTGTTCCAAAACCACCATGTACACTTACTATAAAAATAAAAATCAATTGGTTCAGTCTGTACTGATTGCTCGTGATGAACGCTTTAAGCAAAGCCTTTTAGGTTATGTGGGAGATGCAACGGGGTTAGAGGCTATTAATAAAATTCTTGATTGGCACACCAATTGGTTTAGACAAGATTTTTTTAAGGGCTGTTTATTTGTAAGAGCGGTCGCTGAATCTAACCAAGATGATCAAGACATTATTTCTATTTCTAAAGCCCATAAGCAATGGATTAAAGAACTCATCGCGTCAAACTGCAATATGCAAAATGGTGAAACTTTATCTGAACTAATCTATACGGTGATTGAAGGGCTAATTAGTCGTTTTTTAGTCGATGGCTTCGATGAGGCACTTGCGATAAATATGAAAAATTCTATTAATCAATTATTTAATATCAATCAAAATTAATAATTGCAGCCCGATAGCTGCAATTGAATAAATGGAATTTTAGCTACGAAACTTCCCCATCAATAATGCCTTTCTCTTTTAACGCTGCTAATTCATCAGTTGTTTTAAATCTCGATAAAATTTGAGCGGTATGTTCACCGAGCTCTGGCGGTGCGTGATGATATTCAACTGGAGTATCAGACAACTTGATCGGTGAGCCAATCGTTTGAAAGTTTTCATTTAAACGATGAGGAATATTCACCACCAAATTGCGATGTACAATTTGTGGTTCAGCCAAGGCATCTTCAATAGAGTTGATAACACCTACAGGTACTTTAAGCGCATGAATCATCTCGACCCATTCTTTAGCGGTTTTCTGCAAAAAGTGCTCCGACAATAAAGGAATTAGTTCATCTCGATACTTTACTCGGTCTTGATTACGCACAAATTTTTCATTTTCGAGCAGCTCTGGATAACCAATCGCAATGCACAAATCTTTAAACTGTTTGTCGTTACCACACGCAATAATAAATTCTTTATCTTTAGCCTTAAAGGTTTGATACGGCACAATACTTGGGTGCTGATTACCCATGCGCTGTGGTGCTTTACCCGAAGCTAAATAGTTCATTCCCTGATTTGCCAGTGCCGCAACCTGCACATCAAGGAGTGACATATCAATATATTGACCACGCCCTGTGTGCGAACGTGCAATCAAGGCCGCTTGAATGGCAATGGTTGAATACAATCCAGTTTGAATGTCTACCACAGCCACACCAACCTTTTGCGCACCACCGCCTGTGACATCATAAGGTTCACCAGTAATGCTCATTAAGCCAGACATGCCTTGAATAATAAAATCATAACCGGGTTCTTCTGCACGTGGACCATCTTGCCCAAAACCAGTAATCGAGCAATAAACAATATTGGGGTTCAGTTCACTTAATGATGCGTAATCCAAACCATATTTAGTCAAAGATCCTGTCTTATAATTTTCAATTACAACATCGGCAGTCTTGGCAATTTCATAAATTAAGGCCTGACCTTCTGGAGTTGTAATATCCACAGCAACAGAATATTTATTACGGTTGGTACACTGAAAATAGCCAGATTCACGGGTCATGTTTCCGTCTTGATTGGACATCCATGGTGGTCCCCACATACGGGTGTCATCACCAACTCGAGGACGTTCAATTTTAATGACTTCTGCGCCAAGGTCTGCCAAGATTTGTCCACACCACGGTCCCGCAAGCACACGACTTAAATCTAAAACCCGAATTCCTTGTAATGCACCCATAACGATACCCTTCCTTATCTTTTTAGAAGGTACTCAACGCACCTTCTTCATTGTTTATGATTGTTTTTGCGGATCGTACTGACGATCTTTAATAAATAAGCCTGGCAATACACCCGCAACAAAATACGCAGCGCCCATTACAATAAAGGCCATGGCAAACGTACCGCCCGATGCCAAGAAACCAATGGTAGCTGGTGCAATAGCTGCCCCAACACGACCAATGTTATAGGCACCGCCAATGGCTGTTCCGCGTACATCAGTTGAAAAACTTTCAGCCATATACGTCGCGTTTACACCGTATGGAATGCCATATAAGAAGCCAAAAGTGATCAATAAATACAAAATATTGTCAGGCGTATTAAAGAAAATAATGATGGGCAAAAACACGGCGCTGGCAATTGTTCCAAACACGAAAACAGCACGGCGGTTAAATTTGTCAGCAAGATAACCTGCTAAAATTTTGCCTAAAATCATTGCTGTATATGAACCCACCATATAACTGGTTAAGTTTTTAAAGTTCATATGCACTTCTGTTTCTAAATAACTTGGCATCCAGTTGTTAATGCCGTAATAACCAAATTGTAAGAAGAATGCTGTAGTCATCCACAACAAAAACATTTTACGGTGCTTAAAGTTATTAAAAATTTGCTTATAGATACTGCTACTTTTTGGTTTCTCAGTCGCTACAATTTCTTTAGGCTGTCTGTTGTCTTGTAAACTTTCAATTTTGGTTAACTGCCAAGATTTTGGCTCTGGCACAAATCGTTGTAGAAAAATATTAACGAAAGCAGGAACTACGGTCAGGAAGAATAAAACACGCCAGCCATGATCTGGAATAATCGCACCAGCTAATAGCGTCGCAGCAATATAACCCACTGTTTGACCAGTCTGTAACGTGCCCAGTACGGTTGTACGGTAAGTGGTTGGCACATATTCAGCCATTAATGTATTACAGGCCATATAGAGTGCTCCGATTCCTAAAGCACCAATAAAGCGTAAAGCCATAAATTGCTCGAAGCTTTGCGTAAAACCTAATAAACAAGTCGCTACCGAAAAGAAGGTTACCGAGTTGGCAATCGTTCGCACGCGACCAAACTTATCACATGCCCAACCACCCAAAATACCGCCAACGCCCATTCCTGCCAAAGAAGCACTCCCCAATGCACCCGCTTGAAAGGTACTTAAACCAAACTCTGCCTTTAAACTGGTCAAACTATAAGACAGCAGCATAATATCAACGCCATCGACCACCATCGCAAAATAGGCAAATAGCAACGCCCATTTCCATGTATGAGGTCCGATCTTTTCATATGTTCCAAGATTGCTTGGAAATGTAGTTCTTAACTCTTTCGATATTGCCTGAACGTCATTGTTCATCTTTAGTTCCTCATTTTCCCAAATGAGTCATCGATAGCTTACTTATGTTTTCTGTATGACTTAATCTTCTATACTTTTCATTATCTTACATTCAAATTTAAGTACACAGAGGCGCATCTTCACATGAGTATCCTTACGATGAATCTTGTCATTATCTATAAATTTTTGCGTAAAAATCCCTAAAGGTGCTCTTGAAAGAACACCTCCATCTTTTAAAAATGAATGAGTTAGTTACTAAATGCCGCGATGCCTGTTTGTGCACGACCTAAAATCAAGGCATGAACGTCATGTGTACCTTCATAGGTATTTACGACTTCAAGATTAACTAAATGACGTGCCACACCAAATTCATCACTAATACCGTTTCCACCCATCATGTCGCGTGCCATGCGGGCAATATCAAGCGCCTTTCCACAGTTGTTACGCTTAATTAAAGATGTGCCTTCAACTGACGCAATGCCTTCATCTTTCATACGACCAAAACGTAAAGCTACTTGCAAGCCTAATGCAATTTCAGTTTGCATATCTGCAAGTTTCTTTTGAATCAATTGATTTGCAGCCAACGGACGACCAAATTGTTTACGGTCCATGGTGTATTGATGTGCGGTATGCCAACAGAACTCGGCAGCACCCATAGCACCCCATGCAATGCCATAGCGGGCACTATTTAGGCAAGTGAACGGACCACGTAATCCTCGAACTTCAGGGAATGCGTTTTCTTCGGGTACAAAAACGTTATCCATCACAATTTCACCCGTAATCGATGCACGTAAACCGACCTTGCCATGAATGGCAGGCGCAGATAGCCCTTCCCAACCCTTTTCTAAAATGAAGCCTCGAATATCACCCACATTACCTTCAGCAGAAACTTCTTTTGCCCACACTACAAACACATCAGCAATTGGGCTATTGGTAATCCACATTTTTGCGCCAGTTAAACGGTAACCGCCGTCAACTTTTTTAGCACGGGTAATCATACTGCCTGGGTCTGAGCCATGGTCAGGTTCTGTTAAACCAAAACAGCCAATGAATTCACCAGTTGCCAATTTAGGTAAGTACTTCTGTTTTTGCTCTTCGGTACCAAATTCATGAATTGGAACCATCACCAATGAGCTTTGCACACTCGCCATAGAGCGGTAGCCCGAATCGACATATTCAATTTCACGCGCAACCAAACCATAACTCACATAGTTCAAACCCGCGCCGCCATATTGCTCAGGAATAGTTGGCCCCAATAAGCCAAGCTCTCCCATTTCACGAAAAATAGACGGATCTGTTTTTTCATGACGGAACTGTTCAAGTACACGTGGTTGCAAGCGTTCTTGGCAATAGGCATGAGCCGCATCACGAATCATGCGTTCATCTTCGGTAAGCTGTTGCTCAATTAAAAATGGGTCTTGCCAGTTAAATTGAACTTTTGCTTTTTTTGTTGTCACCATGTGATTCATCGCATCCTCTGCTTGATTTGATCTTCTTTATTTAACTCGATGTTATGCGTGAAAAATGCAGTAATCAAACGATAAATCTTCATGCAGATATGCGACTTACGCATATTTAAAATAAGTCGCATTAAATTTAGATAATTAATTGGTTGTATTTCATTAAAAATGGCTTATTTTTAGACTAAACTCTGCTATCTGCATTTAGGTCATATGCTTTTTTGAAATATGACGACAAATAAAAGGATTTTATTTATGCGAAGAAGTATCCCGTCAATTCAGGGCCTGATTTGCTTTGAAAGTGCAGCAAAACATCTCAGTTATACCTATGCTGCCCAAGAGTTATGTATTACCCAAAGTGCGGTCTCTCGCCAAATTCAGCAGCTAGAAGATTTCTTGGGTGTTGAATTATTCATACGCACTCGGCACGGAGTCGAGCTAACTATTGCGGGCCAACAATATTTTAAAAGCATTAAACCCTACTTATTAGGGCTAGAAAAATGTACGGCAGATGTGATTTCTCATAAGGGTTTAGGCGGAACATTAAAGCTAGGCGTGGTGCCTACCTTTGCAACGCGCTGGCTGTTACCCAAGCTTCATCTTTTAAATCAAAGATACCCTGAAATTACGGTTCATTTAGAAACCAGTACCAAACCTTTTTTATTTAACGACAATATTTTTGACGCCGCTATTTTTGCAGGTACACAGCAGCAGATTGATCACTGGCCCGGCATACAAGCCCATTATTTAATGGATGAAGAAATTGTGCCTGTTTGCTCCCCAAGGCTGATCGAAAAGTATTTTCCAGATGCCATCATGATCAATGAAAATACCTATGACTTAAGCTGCGAGGATTTACTAAAAATTCCCCTGCTGCAACAAACCACTCGACCTAGCATTTGGCAAGAATGGTTTCTGACTCATCACATGCAACATCCAAAACCCTTTGATGGACAACGCCATGAGTTATTTTCAATGCTTGCGGTTGCTGCAAGCCATGACATGGGAATGACTCTAATTCCGCAAATGTTGATTGAATCTGAACTACAAAAAAAAGAACTTGTGATTGTTTCCAATAAAAAACTAAAAGGCAGCCGAAAGTACTATCTCATTCACTCAAGCCAAGACATCACCCCAACCATTCAAAAATTTGTTGACTGGATTCACCACGAATTAGAGCAGCTAAAAAGTAGTATAAATTAGCTCAGCAGCTTTTATTGAATACCCAATATTGCGACTTATACTCATAAAAAAAGATTGTGATTGATGAAATCACAACCTTTTTAGTTAAGCATCAATTACTTTGAATTAATGACTCATCAATTGAATGCCTGAACCACTACGTTTTGGGTCAATCAAAATTTTGGCATGTTGTTCAGGGTCGCGTAACGCTTCAAATGCACTCATAACACCCTCTAAGCCGACAACACCGGTAATAAGTGGCGAGCAGTTCACTTTACCTTCTGCAATCATGTGTAGCGCATCTCGGAACTCAAGTGGTGTATACCCCAACACAAACTGAATTTCTAACTCTTTATTAATCGCAAGTGCTGGTTCTATTTTGTCACTTTGCATGCACACCCCAACTCCGACAATTCGGGAAAACAAAGGTGCACCTTCAATAATTTGCTGTAAAACACCCGGTACGCCAACACATTCAAAAATAACAGGACGTTTTGGCAAAGCACCCAACTTATCAATCATGCGCCATCCATGCCACCATGGTAAACGTGTCGCTTGTAACTTATCAAAAAGCCCCATGCCCATATTGATCGCATCAGAAACATTGCCCAGCAAACCAAACTCTTTCCAGTTGGCAAATGGCGATGTCTGTTTAGGATCTACCACAATATCGGCACCACATTGCTCGGCAAGCTTACGGCGGTTTGGTGAAAAATCACTAGCAACCACGGTTTTAACCCCAGCCGCTTTAAGCATTAAAATAACACCTAGCCCAACAGGGCCACAGCCAATCACAATAGCAGGTTCACTGGTTTTCACACGGCTACGGCGAACGGCATGCAATGCAACTGCCATAGGTTCAGTCATGGCAGCACTATCTGCATCTAGACCATTGGGCACTTCAAACATTAAACTCGATTGAGCTAGTACTTGCTCGGCATAGCCACCCGAAGCATTTGGTGAAAGCCCTGTAGATAAATAACCATGCTGATCTACATTTAAAAGAGGCATTGCACAAACGAGTGTATCGGCTTTAAATTTATGACGAGTTTTTGGGCCATAATCTAAAATTTTGCCACAAAACTCATGACCAAGTACGAATGGATCAGTAGATTTAGCTAAACCATTAAACCCGACACGTGCGGCTAAATCATGCATGTGGTCACAGTGATGTTGCATATGTAAATCAGAGCCACAAATCCCGCATCGAACCACTTCTAATAACACCTGTCCTTTTGCAGGAGTTAATTTCGGTTGGTCTACTACTTCTAATTTTGCTTGATGACAAAGTACCGACTTCATTTGAACACTTCCTATTTCTTCTTTTTCATTTACTTGCCAGAAATAGATTTCTACAGATAAATTAATCGCCTTATCAGTTTGGTCTTTAGCAAGCCTTTGCTCATCTTTACAACTAAAAGGCAAAATACCAATGACCATTCTTTAGCCAATCTATTCTTAAATAGTCAACAAGAGGCAGGCTCAGCGAGATTAAAAACAATAAAAATCTTGGTACTTGTATCTTACACAGACTGCGTTATCTTCTTAGGCCAGAACAATGTCATCAAAATTAAAACTTAAACGAATATCTTAAGTTCAAAAAACTCAACCAAACCCTTTTCACAAAAACATAGCAAATCCAAACTTTTATCAATTGCCCCAAACAGGCATGATGAATTGATACGAACAGATAAGAAGAAATTTATGATTACTAAAACGCTTCCACTTACAGATATACACCGCCACCTCGATGGCAATATCCGTATTCAAACTATTTTAGAATTAGGGCAACAATACCATTTAGATTTGCCTGCCTACGACATTGAATCTTTACGCCCACACGTACAAGTGATTGACAACCAACCGGATTTATTAAGTTTTTTATCGAAGTTGGATTGGGGGGTAAAAGTATTAGCGAGTTTAGATGCCTGTAAACGAATTGCATTTGAAAACATGCAAGATGCTGCACAACAAGGCCTAGACTATGTAGAACTTCGTTTTTCGCCGGGTTACATGGGCATGACGCATCAACTACCACTTGAAGGCGTTGTTGAAGCGGTTATTGCTGGTGTAAAAGAAGGCAGTCAGACTTACGGGGTAAAAGCGAATTTAATTGGGATTATGAGCCGTACTTTTGGCCAAGAAGCCTGCGAAATAGAATTAAATGCTCTACTTGCTCATAAAAATAATATTAAAGCTTTAGATCTAGCAGGTGATGAACTTGGTTTTCCGGGCAATTTATTTATTGATCACTTTAAAAAAGCGCGTGATGCAGGTTGGCACATTACGGTACATGCAGGAGAGGCAGCTGGCCCAGAAAGTATTTGGCAAGCTATTGAAGAATTAGGTGCTGAACGGATTGGACATGGTGTTAAAGCGGTTCAAGATTTGAAGCTGTTAGATTATTTAGCTAAACATGAAATTGGTATTGAATCTTGCCTAACTTCGAACATTCAAACCAACACAGTACCCTCACTAGCACAGCATCCATTAAAGACTTTTTTAGAGCATGGCGTTCTTGCAACGATTAATACGGATGACCCAGCTGTAGAAGGTATTGAAATACAACATGAATATTTAAGTGCTGCCCCATTGGCAGGATTAACCCCTGAGCAAATTTATACAGCTCAAGAAAACGGTCTTAAAATCGCATTTTTATCAGAACAAGAAAAAGATGAGTTAAGACAGAAATATCAATAACAGAGAACAGAGAACAGAGAACAGAGAACAGAGAACAGAGAACAGAGAACAGAGAACAGAGAACAGAGAACAGAGAACAGAGAACAGAGAACAGAGAACAGAGAACAGAGAACAGAGAACAGAGAACAGAGAACAGAGAACAGAGAACAGAGAACAGAGAACAGAGAACAGAGAACAGAGAACAGAGCTTATATGTGTATAAGGAAACGAGTTCAAGCATTGAAATGCGTTTGAATTAGATTTTTTAAATAGAAAACAAAAAAATTTCTTCTATCTATAAGATAAGAAGAAATTCTTTTTAATATTTGGGATATTTTATAAAGCTTGAACGCTTCTAAATATGGTCGGAGCAGTAGGATTCGAACCTACGACCCCCTGGTCCCAAACCAGGTGCACTACCAGGCTGTGCTATGCTCCGAAATTGGGGTGAATGACGGGATTCGAACCCGCGACAACTGGAATCACAATCCAGGGCTCTACCAACTGAGCTACATCCACCATCAAATAGTTCTATGTACCAAGCTACCGAGTGGCGCGCCTGACAGGATTCGAACCTGTGACCATCCGCTTAGAAGGCGGATGCTCTATCCAACTGAGCTACAGGCGCTTAACCGATGATGCTTATCATGCGATACTTCGCCGATCTTAAAATATTATTTTAAGTGGTCGGAGCAGTAGGATTCGAACCTACGACCCCCTGGTCCCAAACCAGGTGCACTACCAGGCTGTGCTATGCTCCGATCTATCTCAGCTTTTGCTGTATCGCACATCGTGCGGTACGGTGTGCATTCTAGGCGCGACGCCCTCAGACGTCAACACCTATTGTCAAAAAAGTTTAAAAATCCTTATCAAATGTATATTTAACAAGCATTTTGAGGTTTTTTAACGCTTTAACGATGCACTAAAGGCTAACATTCGATCTAAAGGCATTTTGGCACGTTCAGCAAGCGCTGGTTCAACGTGTATTTCCTGATCGCCTTTCTGTAAAACTTCTAAAATTCCGTCGAGTTCGTTCATTGCCATCCACGGACAGTGAGCACATGAACGGCAAGTTGCACCCTCACCTGCTGTTGGAGCCTCAACTAAAATTTTATTTGGTACAGCTTGCTGCATTTTGTAGAAAATACCACGGTCAGTTGCCACAATGAGTCTTTCATTTGGCAAAGTCTGCGCAGCTTTAATCAATTGAGAAGTACTACCTACCGCATCAGCAATGTCTACAACCGACTCTGGCGACTCTGGATGTACCAATACAGCTGCATCTGGATACAGTGCTTTCATGTTGGCAATACCACGTGCACGGAACTCTTCATGCACAATACATGCGCCATCCCAAAGCAACATATCTGCACCGGTTTTCTTTTGAATATAACGGCCTAAGTGCTGATCTGGTGCCCAGATAATTTTCTCACCCAAGCTATCAAGATGTTCAACAATTTCGACTGCACAGCTTGATGTCACCACCCAGTCTGCTCGTGCTTTAACAGCAGCCGAGGTATTTGCATAGACTACTACGGTGTAGTCAGGATGCTGATCACAAAATGCTGTGAACTCATCAACTGGACAACCTAAATCGAGTGAACACGTCGCTTCGAGTGTCGGCATGAGAATTGTTTTTTCAGGAGACAGAATTTTAGCTGTTTCTCCCATAAATTTTACACCTGCCACAACCAGTGTAGAGGCAGGATGATCTCGTCCGAAACGGGCCATTTCTAAAGAATCAGAAACACAACCACCTGTTTTTTCAGCAAGCTCCTGCACTTCAGGGTCGCAATAGTAGTGTGCAACAAGGACAGCATCACGTTTTTTGAGCTCTGCTTCGATCTGAGCAAACTTTTGTTGTTTTGCTTCTTCACTTAAGCGGTTGTCTTTTGGCTCACCTAAACGGTCTAAATGCGCTTGTACAATGTTTTTTGCATCGTTGGCAATTAAAGTCGCATCACTCATAAAACGTCTTCTCTATCCTTCATGCTGGCATACCTGCTCGCATATAACGTTACTGCTTAAATGATTTAATAGTTCAATCATTTAATATCAAAAGGTGGGGCTAATAAAAAAGCCTCTTTGTCGAGGCTTGATTATAACTGAATATTTACGAACGGTAATCAGCATTAATCTTGACATAGTCATAAGATAAGTCACAGGTATATACCGTGTCTTTGGCTTGACCGCGTCCTAAATCAACTCGAATGGTAATTTCTGTTTGTGCCATAACACTTGCACCCGCCTCTTCGGTATAATCCTCGGCAGCTCCGCCATCTTTACAGATTTGTACTTCATCTAGCCACACTTGAATTTTAGACACGTCTAAGTCTTTCACCCCAGCATAGCCAATTGCCGCCAAAATACGTCCCCAGTTCGGGTCAGATGCAAAAAGTGCGGTTTTTACTAACGGCGAATGAGCAATGCTATAAGCAATATCGCAACATTCTTGAGTATTGCCACCGCCTTCTACAGCAACAGTAATAAACTTCGTTGCACCTTCGCCATCACGTACAATTAACTGAGCTAAACGATTCATAACACGCGCAAGTACTTCTAACACTTGAGCGTAGCGTGCATCGTTAATTGAAGTAATTTCAGCTCCACCTGCCTGACCTGTTGCCACAAAAATACAAGAGTCATTGGTTGAGGTATCGCCATCAATCGTAATACGGTTAAATGAATGCTCAACCGTTGTCTTTAATAAGCTTTGTACTAAATCACGGCTAATAGGTGCGTCTGTAGCTACAAAGCTCAACATGGTTGCCATGTTTGGACGAATCATGCCAGCGCCTTTACTAATACCTGTCATGGTATAAGTAATACCATCTAGCTCAAATTGTTCAGATGCGCCTTTAGGCACTGTATCTGTGGTCATAATGCCAGATGCCGCGTCATACCAAGCAGCCTCTTGCAAAGTGTTTAATGCAGGTCGAAGTCCAGCCAGTAAACGCTCCATTGGAAGCTGCTCACCAATCACACCTGTAGAAAATGGTAAAATTTCTGAGCTATTTACCCCAGCAATCTCAGCTAATTTTGCGCAAGTATCTTGAGCATTTTTCAAGCCCGTCGGTCCAGTTCCCGCATTGGCATTACCCGTATTAATCACTAAATAGCGAGGGTTTCCTTGTGCAAGATGAGCCTTAGAGACATGAACAGGTGCGGCACAAAATGCATTTTGGGTAAAAACACCTGCAACATTTGAACCTTTTGCAAACTCAAAAATGACTAGATCTCGTCGGTTCGGGTAACGTACATATGCTTCTGTTGAGCCAATTTTTACACCTTTTACCACATGCATTTGTGGCATTGTTACGTCACCGACAGCCATTTTTAGAACATCCAGAGTTTGTTATGAATAAGATCAATATTTCAAAAAAGCGATGCAATGAAGCACTGTCTTCATGAAATATCATTGTTAACAGCTTAGTAGAAAAGACTAAAAAAATCGAGCGCAAAACGGCTCATTGTTGCTCTAGCTTTAATAAAATATCTTTCTTATCAAGACCACCGGCAAAACCAACTAATGCCCCACCCGCACCGATAACCCGATGACACGGCGCAATAATCGAAATCGGGTTTTTCCCATTTGCAGCGCCCACTGCTCGCACCGCTTTTTCATTGCCAATTTGAATTGCGATTTCTTTATAACTTCTTGTTTCCCCATAAGGGATGGTCAGTAATGCAGCCCACACCTGTTTTTGAAATGCGGTCCCTTCAAAATCTAACGGCAAATTAAACTCACAGCGCTTACCTTCAAAATATTCTTCTAATTGCTGCTGAGTTTTTAATAAAACTGGATGTTCAAGTTGTTCGACCAGCTCAGCCAGCCGAACACGTTTCGGATTTTCATTGTCCCAGAGTACTGCCACCAAAGCATTTTCATTCGCAACTAGCTTTAATTGCCCAACAGGCGAATCAATATACTTATAAGACAGCAACATAGTTCATTCTCTTAGGACGGTGACGAAATTTTCATTAGGATCAAACCTGACACAATCAGTACAGCGGCAATCATTCGCATAGCTCCAATGGGTTCATTGAGAAAGAATATACCAACTAAAAATGATCCAATTGCGCCAATTCCTGTCCAAACCGTATAGGCAGTGCCAAGGGGTAAAGTTTTCATTGAAATTGAAAGTAGAACTACACTCAAAATCATAAAAACCACGGTAATAATACTAGGAGTTAAGCGGGTAAAACCTTCGGACATTTTCATAGAATATGCCCAAATAATTTCAAATACACCTGCTAAAATTAAAATTGCCCAAGCCATAACGTTCACTTGTTCTTATTGTCAGGTCGTCCTGACATGATTACCCAGTTTGGGGGAGGCCGTTCCTCCTTTATGTGAGGGCTCAGTTTACTTTAAAATAAAAAATGAAGGCAAGGACTGTCTATAACCCATCTTCAATCAAAAAATTTAAAGATAAATTTCCACTATATTTAAATAATTTAAGTTGAAAAATTTATTCGTTTTTTAACTGTAAAATTTTTCGGGCACTATTTAAAACGAATAATACAACAATCAATCCAATAATTAAGTCAGGATAATTCGAACCTGTAAAAGCAACTAGAATGCCTGCAACAATAATCCCTAAATTTACAATCACATCATTGGCAGAGAAGATATAACTTGCCTTCATGTGTGCTCCACTATTTTTATGATCGCTCATTAAATAAAGACAACTAATATTTGCCGCAAGTGCTAACCCACCAATTAAAATCATAAGAATTGAAACAGGTTCACTGCCATATACAAAACGGCGTAGCACATCAATTAAAACAATCATGGCTAAACCAAACTGAAACCAACCAGAAAGATGTGCAGCCTTTAATTGAGCATTAAGATTTTTACCTACCACAAATAAGGCAATACCATAGATTGCAGCGTCTGCGAACATATCGAGTGAATCGGCGATTAACCCTGTCGATGAAGCAATAATGCCTGCCATAAACTCAATGACGAACATGACAGCATTAATCAGTAATAACCACTGCAAAACCTGTTTTTGCGATGCACTTGTAGAAGTGTTACTTCGTACTTTTTTAGGTTTTTCGACGTAATCATAATGAGGTTGTGTCTGCTGCAATTCTGCGCCCAAGCCTAGGCGCTGTAAGCTTTGGGTTAACATTTCAGCCTGAGCACTGTGATAAACCGCTAAATGACGGGCAGGCAAATCAAAATAGAGTTCTTGAATATCATCAGCGTAAGAGGCTAATGCCATCCGTACCATCTGCTCTTCTGCGGCACAGTCCATTTTGGGAATATGATAATAGCTTACCCATTGACTCTTTTTAGAGACGAGCTGACTTGCACCCATATCTTTTTGAGGTGCGACTTCACTTGTACACCCACAATTTGAGCAATTTTTATTTGCATTTATTTGATTCTCTTGTTTTTCTAAAGCCATCTGTGCACCATAACTGACACAAAAAACAATGCCATTAGTATAAACCAATGGCATGTCGTTAAGCTTACTTTTTGTTCTGCAATTAGAATTTAAGTGTTAACCCTGCTCCATAATACCAACCATGTTCAGAGTCGGTTCCAGTTTGCCAAGCCGTCTGTTTTAAACCTTTTTCATAGCCATAACCAACATCAACAAATGGCATTACCTTTTTGTTGATTTCATAACGGGTTTGAAAACCAGCTTGTAAACTCGAGATACCTGTTTTACTGGCATAGCGAGATTCATCTTGCAAAACAACATCTGCTTTTAAATAAGGTTTACCAATTAACTTTTGGGTAAAGAGTAAGTCTCTTTCAGTCTCTAAACTTAACTTCCATAGCTGGTCTTCACCTGCATACAGATATGCATCGGTTTCAAAAAAGTAAGGTGCCATGCCATGTAAACCCACTACACCTGCCCAGCGATCTTGCTTTTTGTCGTCCCGCTTTAAACGCTCATAGTTCACCCCAGCCTGTACATCCCAATAGTCAGCTACATTGCGGCTGTAAAGTACTGAACTGCCGTAATTAGCATCTTCGGACTCGGCCTTTTCAACATGAGCTTTAATGAACAATTTGTTTTCATCAGTTCCCACCCAACTTTCTAATTCAGAAGAAAAACTACCTTCCCCTTCTTCATTTTGAGTCCAGCCAGTATCAATGGTAGTCGCCTGATAAACCTGACCGCCATGTTCGCGTAAATGATCATGTGTTAAAGGTTCTTGAGCGAAACTAAATACAGATATGCTAGAGAAAACACCGCAACATATCATTTGAGAAAATAACTTAGTGATGTGCATGACTAGCTCCTTTCTCATTTTCAGATTGAACAGGTGCTTGAGATGCATCTACTGCTCCATCATTCACTTGAGCCACAATCAACTTATTCATCATCCCTGCACTCATGTGATAGAGCAAATGACAATGAATCGCCCACTCTCCTAAGGCATCGGCTGTCAATAACGCAGTAACTGTCTTTCCGGGTGGAACAATAACAGTATGTTTATTGGGTAAGTTCTCAGCTTGCTGACCATTTTCCAATTGCATAAACATGCCATGTAAATGCATTGGATGTGCCATCATGCTGTCATTCACAAACTTCAAGCGTATGCGTTCACCATACTTAACTTGCAATGGCTCAGCTTCGCTAAATTTCTTGCCATTAATGGTCCAGATATAACGCTCCATGTTGCCACCTAAACGAATAACAAGCTCTCGTTCTGGGGCACGCGTGTCTGGCTGAGGTGTTAAAGACTGCAAATCACTATATTGAAGAGCTTTCATACCAGCTGGTGTTGAAGCATTTGCCCAGCCATACACCGGCTCATCTTTTTTATTCGTATTCTCAGATTGAGCTTGTATCTCATGATTCATATTCATCATCGAATGGTCATGCTCGCTAGATGGCTTTGCCTGCACATCGTGTTTCATTTCAGGCATAGCTGACATGTCGTGCTTCATTTGCATCATGGAATGATCATTTTTGTCAGATGACATGTCTTTCATGCCATGGTCCATGTTCATCATTGCATGATCATGATTGGCATGGCTTGCCTCTTTTTTCACTTCCGGCATCGCCGACATGTCATGTTGCATGTTCATTTGATGGCTAGCATGTTCATCACTCGATCCATCACCATGACTCATACCCATATCTTCCATGGTCAATAAAGATCGCGGGCGTGACTGCGGCATTTTAATTGGCCCCGCCGACTGAGTATTTTCATCATGCAAAGTACCAATGGCAAAACCGCTACGGTCAATTGACTCTGCTTCAATCTGATAATTTGCCTGTTTAGGTTCAACAATCACATCGTAGGTTTCGGCTGTGCCAATACGAAACTCATCAATTGCAACAGGCTTGACTGGCTGCCCATCTGCACTCACGACTGTCATTTTCAAGTTTGGAATTCTGACATCAAAAAATGACATTGCAGAGGCATTAATGAAACGTAGTCGGACTTTATCTCCCGCCTTAAAATCACCTGTCCAGTTTTGCTGCGGTGTTTTTCCGTTGACTAAGAAGGTATAACCCGTCACATCAGACATATCTGTTTTTAACATCCGCATCTGATTCCACATCGAACGATCTTGCCAAGTTGCTTTTAAACCTTGAGCTTTAACCTGCTTCCATACATCAGATACGGTTTCACGGCGATTTTGATAATACTCAGCAGATTTTTTCAAATTCTTCATAATGCTATCACTAGAAGAATTATGAAAATCTGAGAGCATCACAACATAATCACGGTCAGTTTTTTCATGCGCTGCAACTGGTGTTCTCCCTTTCGGGTAAATCACGAGTGGGCCATATAAACCGTCTTGCTCTTGGCCTTTACTGTGGGCGTGGTACCAGTAAGTGCCGTTTTGTTTCACCTTAAAACGGTAAACAAAATCTCCGTTTGGAGCAATTCCTTTAAAATTATTAAAACCCGGTACACCATCCATTAATCCCGGCAATAACAAACCATGCCAGTGCAAAGACGTATCCTGATTCTTTAATTGGTTATGCACATGAATAACAGCGTCATCCCCTTCCTCAAACTCAAGGAGTGGTGCTGTAAATTTTCCATTTACTGTAATTCGCTTTAACGGTTGACCAGTAACATTTACCTGTTGTTCATTAATATTAAGGTGATATTCCTTAATTGCCGCGAGGGACCATGGTGAAACCAATAGCCCAAATACAGCGACTAAGCTGCTAATTGTTTTATGAGACATTGCTGTAATCCTTTTTAATTAAAAAAATAAGTAAGTAAGGATTAAGCTTTAGGAGGACGTAAAATTTCTTGCCAGTAGCCGGCTAAATGCTGAGCCTGATAAATACTGCTAAATTGAGATGATATGGGAATAAATTGTGATTCAACATCTGGGACTGCTTGTTGCAATGCCAGATTCACGATTTGACAATGTACGGGGTTACAGTCCTTACAATGCTCACCGTGCGAATGATCAGACTGAAGCATGGTTTGGTGACATACAGTCTGATCATCTGCTTGAACATGCATATTCTTATGCGAAGTTTTTTCACTATGACACGGCATAGTGTGAAGATCATGCTGCATAGACGTCTGAGCAATAGACACACCACTCCACCCAATGACCAAAGTCATTAGGAACACAAACCAAGCATACTTGCGTAAGTGTTGTAGGGCCATTGTCGTTTATTGCCTTATGCAATTTATAAATCTTAGGGTACTAGCATAACCAAGTTTTAAAACAGATACAATTTCCCATCTTAACTGTTTGTTTTAAATTAATTAAACAAATGGTGGTTGGTGCTGAAGTACTAAATCGATCACTTCCAATGCACCCTCATGCTCATTACTCACAGTCGTATACGGTGCTACTGCTTTTAAAGCTTCTACTGCATTTTCAACCGCAAATCCATAACCCACTGCTTTAATCATCTGGATATCATTATTATTATCGCCAATCGCAACGACTTGATCAGGTTCAACTTGCCATTTTTGTAATAGAAGCTTCAAACCATGTGCTTTATGCTGGTCAGGAAGAATAAGATCGATAAAGTCAAAACCACTTGAAACGGGAACTAATAATTGATCTGCAACAAAACTTTGCTGCTGAAGATCTTGAAAAATAGTAAAACTTTCGTTTTTCTGAGCAATAAAAGTAATTTTGCACACTAAGTCATCTAGTGCATAAAAGTCATCTATAACTGTTAGTTTTTCAAAATATCGAGCGACTTTGGCATAGTCCTCGGCTTGCATACTCGTATGTACATAAGCACTCTGTTTTCCACAGATCACCATTT
Source organism: Acinetobacter calcoaceticus (assembly GCF_900520355.1). Taxonomy (NCBI): domain Bacteria; kingdom Pseudomonadati; phylum Pseudomonadota; class Gammaproteobacteria; order Moraxellales; family Moraxellaceae; genus Acinetobacter; species Acinetobacter calcoaceticus. The sequence goes on from NZ_LS999521.1 coordinate 3,218,620, forward strand.
TAGATGTATAAGTTGAATCAATCGCCTTTAAAGTCTCAATAAATTGTTGCTGACTTAAATGAGCAAAAGCTATTTCTTGTCCTGCATCTACAACATGTGCGCCATTTTCTGCAATAAAAGCGATTTCATGACTAATTTCTGGAAAGTAGGTAACAAGCTTTGCGAGTTGGTTACCACTGGCAACCACAAAATGAATATTATTTTGTTTGAGTTGTTCGTACTGTTTTAAAAAACGTGCTTTGTTGTACTGCTTCTTAGAATTGAGAAAAGTCCCATCCATATCTACCGCTAAAATTTTTACCGTCATTAATTGTTTAAATCTCTTACTAAAATCTTATTAAACCAAATTTAGCTTTATTTTTCATGACACTTTTACAGTTTTACATCTATATATCTATTAAAAAGTGTCCACACAGTATTATCATTTTTTGCACAGGTTATTTTTTAGTAGAGCTTAATAAAAAATCAGGTAATAAAATATCCAACTCGCATAAAAAAAGAACGCCAAAACGTTCTTTTTTCATACATTCTGCCTAGAGAATAAACGATTGATCTAATTTTGTTTATTTTACCAACATCTTATCCATATGGTTATCAACACAGTTATCCATACAGTTATAAACAAAGTTATCCACAAGCTTATTCTCGGTTTAACATATTTTTTAAGCGTCTACACTACCTACTTTTGCAAGCTCTGCACGCATTTGATCAATTACAACTTTATAATCTGGTTGACCAAAAATTGCTGAACCTGCAACAAACATATCTGCGCCCGCTTCTGCAATTTCACGAATATTTGCAGGGCCAACACCACCGTCGACTTCTAAACGAATATCACGGCCACTTGCATCAATAATTTTACGAGCTTCACGTAATTTTTCTAATGTCATTGGAATGAACTTTTGCCCACCAAAGCCAGGGTTCACACTCATTATTAAAATTTGGTCAACTTTATCAAGTACATAATCTAGATAATGCAATGGCGTTGCAGGGTTAAATACGAGACCAGCTTTAGCACCACCTGATTTAATCAGTTGTAGTGAACGGTCAATGTGATGAGAGGCTTCTGGGTGAAACGTAATAATATCGGCACCAGCTTCCAAAAAATCTCCAATAATACGGTCAACCGGAGACACCATTAAATGCACATCAACAGGCGCTTTAATTCCATAATTTTTTAAAGCCTTACAAATGCCAGCACCAAAAGTTAAATTTGGAACATAGTGGTTATCCATTACATCAAAATGCACTACATCTGCACCTGCGGCTAACACTTTGTCTACATCTTCACCTAAACGTGCAAAGTCAGCAGATAAAATAGAAGGAGCAATCAAATAAGGCTTGGACATAGGTGGATGACCTGGCTAAGAATTTAAGGAGAGGCTTAAATTATAACAAAAAACCGCCTACTTGGCCTGCTCTTCCTTGTTCAAATGACAACATTTCAAACTTGCAACGTAATGTTGCAACATTAGAATGCTAAGGACTAAACGAATTTGTTAAGGTACATTTAACCAATGTGAGGATTTATAATGAAAAGCACAACTCATCTATTAACAAACGATGGTAAACGTATTGCAAAACGTCTAGTTAATCATTGGAAACACAAATTTGAAGTACAAGAAACAGAACAAGATTTCAAAATCTTAATGCCTACAGCAACCATTACTCTTACACCAGAAATAGAGCAGTTAAACGTTGCTATTGATAGCCAATTAGATGACCACGACCACTTAGAAAAAGTCGTGCTTGATCATCTAAATCGTATGGCTCAACAAGAATTTCAGGTGGAATGGCAGCACTAATAGCCATTTACCTTTTCTAACTGGATTGCATGAAACTGCAAATGCTCATCCATAAAGGTTTGAATAAAGTAATAGCCATGATCATAGCCAGCATGTTGTCTTAAAGTTAAGGGCTGTCCCGCTTTTAAACATGCTTGCTTAAATTTTTCAGGGTGAAGCTGTTCATAAAATTGATCATCCAATCCCTGATCAACCAGAATTTCATCAAATACTGCACCATTTTTTGAAACTAAGGCTGTGGCATCATGAGCCAGCCAGCTGTCGCGGTCATCCCCTAAATAATGACTAAAGGCTTTGTCTCCCCACGCACATTCAGTTGGCGCGCAAATCGGGGCAAAAGCAGATACCGACTTAAACTTTTCAGGATATTTAAACGCTAAAGTTAATGCGCCGTGGCCACCCATTGAGTGCCCAAAGATACCGACTTGTTGAGCATTTACAGGAAAGTTTTTCAAAATAAGTGGATATAACTCATCAATCAAATAGCTTTCCATTTGATAATGTTCAGACCAAGGTGCTTGCGTTGCATTAATATAGAAACCTGCACCTTGACCTAAATCCCAATTATCCCCTGCAGCGACTTGTTCTCCACGAGGAGAAGTGTCTGGCGTAATCAATATTAAACTTAACTGTGCTGCCATATGCTGTGCATGTGCTTTTATGGCAAAGGTTTCTTCAGTACAAGTTAAACCTGCTAAATAAAACAAGGTTGAACAAGGTTTACCTTCTAAAGCGGCTGGTGGCAAATACACACCAAACTTAGCAGGTCCTTTTAAATAAGAAGATTCAAATTGGTATATACGCTGCTCACCCTCAAAGCAGCGGTTTTTTTGCAGGAGTTGCATCGTTTTTGGCCTCTGTTTTTGTTTGAGCAATATCTACACTACCAGTATTTTGCTGAGGAAATAGATACTTTTCCAATTGAGGTAGCATGAGTTCCATATTTTTACCAATCATCCACTGAGGCTCTGAAGGTTCTACACCTTGAGCCACTTCCCATTTGGTTACTGTTTGCTTAGCTGTACTAAATGAATCTTTCATCGAAGATTGCTCTCGCATAGCCAAATCAAAGAAAGCCCGACCAAAATAGGTATAGTCGGCTTCGTTATTACATCCAAAAGAAGTTTTATCAGCAGCAGACGCAGTAATAATTAAAGTATCAGGAGACTGTAAAGCAGGAATAAAGCTTCCTGAATAACAGGCTGAGATGACAATCACACGCCAGCGAATACCGGATTTATCAAGTGTTTCACGCAACCATTTAGGGTCTACTTGCCCTAGATCTAATGGTGCATTTTCAATTTCGAAGTGATTTTGTTCACCGTGTGAAGTCATATATAGAAATAGCACATCACTATCACGGTTCATTTGCTGACCCATACGGCGTAGGGCTAACTCTATACTGGTTTTAGAGGCAATCGGAATTTCAGTACGCGTATCTGGATTATTGACCAGCATCATTGACCGACCAATCGTTCCAAAACGTGTATCAAACTGTTCTTTAATACGGACTACTTCCGATTTAAAAACATCTTGGTAGCTGTCACCTGCCACGCCTAAAAAATACCAATGACTTTTTGCCTGCTCACCATATTCGACTTGCTCTAAAGAATCATTCAGCAGCTTACTTTGTGCATAAAAAGCATCTTCAGCAAATGTTGGAGCTGAGTCTTCAACCTTCCAAATAGGTTGATCTTTTACAGAAAGTTGCCAGACCACCATCGTCGCAATAGTCGCAACCATGACGAGTGCACGTTCCCACCAAGGCCACTTGAGCTCGCGTGAGAAAACCCAAATCACCGCTAAACTTTGCCATACGAACAAAGCCACAAATAGACTAGGTAAAATTCCGTTATAAATGGCATCTGGAATAAAGTTGAGATAACCGTTAGAACCCAAATACTGAATTAAACATTGAATTAATAAGATATTTGTATCTAGAACCAACCAAAGTAAAGCAGGCACTAGCATTAAACGAGGTTGATTGGTGCGCTGTGATAAGAAAATACCAACAATTAAAGCAATAAATGGCCAAAGTGCGTAACCAATTAACCCTTGTGAATTGAAATCACCAATTTGACCAGCCACAAGCCAGCTATAAAGAGAGTTAGTACAGCCCCCTAAAATTCCCCAGACAATGAGCTGAAGAATAGATGGATGTACAATTTGTAAAGAACGTCTTGATCCCAAAAACAGCCACATTCCGGCAATTTGGTTGCTTTTAAAATCATGCCAAAAGTTAATGGAGGGTTTAAGATCAATCATAAAAGGTTTTCAAAAATTTCGTTTTTGTCAGGCATCTTAAGTGTATGCCTGCTAAGAATTTTAGCAATCATGCTTTTGAACTATATCACATATATTTGTGCATTATTCAAGCAATAAAACCTAACCTTACATAAGCCTACTGAAAATACGCATCAAAACGACAAGCATCCCCTTGCCATTGATGAGCTGGCTCTTGATTTGCCAGAAAAACAGCATGGCGTGGTCGTTTAACCACCACACGTTTAGCAACTTTCTGCGCCAGAAACAGTAAATTATCACCTAAATCCATTTCGCCATCTTCGGGTAAAAGGAGATGTAAAAGCTGCATCTGTTTTTTAACTTGAGCTTGCTTTTTGACTGCTTGATGATTCTGATCACGCTGCGGAAACATCGGGTCTAGATAAACCACATCAACCATTTGAGCTGTTTGCTGTAGTTGTTGTAGATAACTTGCAGAGTCAGCAAAGATCAGTTGAATCCGTTCCATAAACTGGCTTAAAAAGCTATCTTGCTCAGCTTGGGCTTTTGCATCTTCAAGTAAAGTAAATAAAATCGGATGGCGCTCAACCAATTGTATTTGTGCGCCAAGATAAGCCATGAGTAAACTATCATGACCTAAGCCAGCTGTAGCATCAATTAAGGTAGGTTTTTCACCTAACTGACAAGCCCGAGCAATCATTTCTGATTTAAGACTTGCACGTTTTAAACGGGAAATTTCGGCTTTCCAGTCGGGCTGCATTTTCATGCCATTTGCAGATAACCATAGCCCGTTTTCATCTACACAAAGTGCCAATTCAGGATTTAAACGCAAAAAACGTGCATTCAGCTTTTCAACTGGCTGCAATTCAACAGTCACACCTCTAGAACAAAGCACAGCTTGGTAGTTCTGAGCTTGTTCTTGAAAATCTACTTCAAAATATATGTGCATGAGTAGTGCCTTTATTTTGCTTTACCCTGATCTGCTATTTTTTTCCATGCATCATCACGTAAATAAACTGGCAAAGCATGTTCAGCATCAACCCACTGCTTTTGCGCTGCATAAACACGTGCAATAGAAGCAATGTCTTGTGCAGTTGCAGTGATTGTTTGATGCTCTGCATCAGCTTGAAGGAGCTTTGCACCCGAACCAATTAAGCAATGCTTTGCATAAGCAGTCGCTGGCTCGTAGCCCATTAATTTTTCTTCATCAATACATTGCATAATTCCATGCTCATCTAGAACAAAACTTGCAATATAAACTTCATTCATACGAGCATCGAGAACCGCAGTCACCTGTTCCAAACCTTCAAGTCGGTATGCTGCTTGTGCTAAAGCTTGTAAACTCGAAACGGGAATAACAGGTAAATCTTGTGACCATGCCAAAGCCTGAGTCACAGCTGCATTAATTCGGACACCACTAAAAGAACCCGGGCCACGACTAAAGGCAATCGCATCCAGACCAGCAATCTCAAGACCTGTTTGTTGTAGCCCCTGCTCAATCATGGGCAAAATAGTCTGGGTTTGTGCTTTCGCCCGCGTATCGAGTTGAAAAAACAGTTCTTGGGTTTCATCGACTAATGAGATAGAACACTGCTCATTTGCAGTTTCCAACGCCAGCAATTTCATGCACAACCTTAGTATTAAATCAGATTAAAAACGGGAGTTATGATACCCCACTCGGCTCTGATAGGCGAGTCGTTCTCTGTCTAAATAAAAATGCCAAGATTTAACTTGGCATAATTTTTTTTGCTAAAAAAGAGTTAAAAGTGAAATTCTTTTAAATCACTATAACTTTTAAAATGTTCAGCATAATGCAATGCACTCAACCGTATTTTAGCCGCACCATCTTCATCTAAAGTTTTAACAATTTTGCCGGGTGATCCCATAACGACTGAATTATCTGGAATGACTTTCCCTTCTGGAATTAAAGCATTAGCGCCAATAATACAATTTTTACCAATCACTGCCCGATTTAAAATCACGGCGTTCATGCCAATTAAACTGTTATCACCAATCGTGCAGCCATGTAGCATGACTTTATGTCCAATCGTGACATATTCGCCAATATTCAGCTCAAGCCCAGCATCCGTATGCAAAACAGAATTTTCTTGTACATTTGAATAGTTACCAATACGAATTACACAGTTATCGGCACGTACTACAGCTCCAAACCAAATGCTGACTTGGCGCCCTAACTCTACTTGTCCAATTAGCGTTGCTGTTGGAGCAACCCAACCATCCCATGGTTCATATAATGCTTTTGGGTGCTGTCCTTGATAGCTATACATCATAATTTATCAGTCCTGATCATTTATTCTTATGAGAAAATTTTGGCATGCCAAAGGTTGGTGAGTTGAGTAAAAATGGCCAATCTTTTTGATAACCTAACCCATATTTAAACAGAGCAACTAGCATACGAGCAGTTAAACCCCAAATAATTTCATTATCAATCTGTAAACTCGGAAAATATAAAGATTGATGGGCATAACGTACTTCGTGAGGCGTTGGTCTTGTCTCGATGAGTTGCTGCAACGGCACGAAAAAGATTCGATCAATTTCCGTGGGTTGAGGTATTAACGTAATCTCTGGAGGAATAAGCCCAACAATGGGTTTTACAGATAACCCGCTTCTTGCACGTTGCATTGGCAAATCACCTAACAACTGCACATCAAAAGGATTTAAGGCTGTCTCTTCCTGAGCCTCTCTTAATGCCACCACAATATTACTCGTGTCACTTGGATCACGCTTTCCACCCGGAAAAGAAACTTCACCAGCATGATTGTTCATGTGTATTGAACGGCGAGTGAGTAATACCTTAGGATTATTTTCATTTGTAATAGCAATGAGTACTGCAGCTTGTGCTTCTTGTATGCGGGTGGAAAAGCGCAATCTTTGCTGTAACTTTTGTGTTAGCAAGTGCTCTTCCATACCATTCACCTATTATTCTGTCTCTCTTTGCATCATATCTGAAAAATAAACTTAAGACATAGAGTTGATGCGTAAGTCTAAAAATTCAGTTATGCTGAGGCATCTCTATACTCGATGATAATTATGAGTTTCTGTGTAGCGTGTGGGCATAAAACCGAACAAAAAATTCCTTTAGGTGATCATAAAGTACGCCGTGTTTGTACTCATTGTGGCAATATCCATTATGAAAACCCCAAAGTAATCTGCGGTGCCTTAGCGTTATGGGAAGACAAAGTATTACTCTGTCGTCGTGCTATTGAACCTCGTTATGGTTTATGGACCCTACCTGCTGGTTATATGGAATTGTTCGAGACCATGGAGCAAGGGGCAGCACGTGAAACTCGTGAAGAAGCAGAAGCCGAGATAGAAATAGAACAACTGTATTGTATGTACAATATTCCTCGTATTGGTCAAATTTATGTGTTGTTTAAAGCGCAGCTGAAAAATGGAATTTTTGGTGCAGGCGAAGAAAGTATCGAGAGTCGTCTGTTTGAAGAACATGAAATTCCATGGGGTGAGCTTGCCTTCCCTAGCGTTGAACACACACTAAGACATTATTTTGAAGACCGTAAACAACAAGTTTTCCCAACACATCTTGAAACTTTGGGTACTCGTTTAGACCATACTGGTTAATCAATTAGATAATAAAAAAGACCGCTAGGCGGTCTTTTTTATTTGTTTAATATGTTAAGACTTAGTTTTAATTGCTTTACATGTTGGAATAGACTGATCGGCTAGTTTGATTGCTACTGTACCAACAATACGTTGTGCTAATGCTTTCTCTTCATCAGTTGGTGCTGGACTAATATCCTTAATACTATTATAAACAGCCTGATAATAAGCGTGTAAGTTAATCCAATTCACTGTCGTATTTTCAAAGGTGCTCAAATTAATACTATTACCTGTATTTTGACCAGCTAATAGATTGTAAATATTAATCTTAGCGCCACTCACTGAAATCGAATCATCTATATTATCTTTTATATCAGAATCCTGTTTCACTATAGAATTAAGTCCCATCATAATCCCATTAAGGTTACCTAACTGAGGATTTGATAAAATCATACGAACTGTAATCGAACTATCATTATCTGAAGATTGTGTACCACCTGTAGTCCCGATCCGATATTGTTGGATACCATTACTATCAATCAGACTAGTATCTGCGACTGTCGCACACTGACCTGATTTGTCAGTGTCAGTTGCATTTGGCTTAATATCTGTACGAATATCACCATACTCATCAACCACAATACCCAAATCAATTGGAGCAAGTCCTGCTGTATTAAATTTAAAAGTTAAAGTTGCATATAACGGAAATACATAACGCTGGCCAGAGCTCACATTTTTCGATGTTTTAAAAATAGATTTTCCTAAATAGCTTACTGGATTTGCTTTTAAAATATCTAAAGAACCATTATAACTTTCCGTACCTACAGCTTGACGCCACAAACCATAATGTTGTGCATTTCCAGCAGTAGTTGTGCGTGTTAACTGTTTATAAAAACCTTCGTTCCCCGCTACAGCATATTCATTAACGAGTTTACCTTGATAAATCTGTAAATCATTATTCGCATTACTGTCCACGCTTAAACGTAATGGCTGAGTAGACTGAATTTCTTTTGTAATTGGACTCAACCATCCTTTTTGTCCTGAAGCAACCATCTGTACAGGTTTTGCTTTGGTCAATAAAATAATGGCCGGCAATACACCTAAAATATTACCTTTATCATCTTTGGAAAGAGTTGCATCCCCCCGCCATTGTAAACCGTAACCAAAACCATAGCCTTGACGGTCTGTAAGCAAGAACATATTGCCCATCATATGACGTAAATTACTTGAAGAGGTACTGAAGCACTTAGTTAAAGATGTTTGATTACAACCATAGAAACCCAGTGGAAGAGGTTCTGGTAGATTATTAAATCCAGCATATATTGCTTCATTGGCTTGATATAATCCAGCATTAGCGATATTTGTTGATTGAACAAGCAACTCGTAAGCTTGGTCATCAGAAACTTTGCTTACATCTAACCAAGGTTTTAAGATGTTTGCATATTGACCACTTTTCCATTCAGCTACAGTCACATCTTGTGTCAAACTGCTCAGTAAGTCTTTCTTATCTTGAGTAAATTGAGTTGGCTGTAAATCACCAATCACGTTATCGCCACGTTCAATACCAATACTTTGAAATAGCTTAATTAAAGCCATCGCAACTCTAATAGTTGGATCAGTATTGCTCATGGAAGTTGGAGTCTGACCAGTTAATGCTGTAGCCATATCTAACACAGTTAAATGTACAGTCCCATACTTACCAAGTGAATCAAGCTTTATTGTTCCTAAAGAGATCTTACGTGCATTATTTCCTTGCAAATAAAGCGATATCGTTTCATCTGACCTACCACTACTAATACTACAAGCGCCTCCAACCGAGTTACGGTCTAGTTTTGTAATGTAATGCTGATTAGGAGATAAACTACAATCAAAATTTAGGCCAGCAATTGGATAATCCAGTTCAAAGTTTAAACAAGATTCATCTGAAATATTAGCTGCTTTACAAGCTAAATTGGTGGTTGGAATACCACCCCCTCCTTGTGTAGGATCTTCGTTAATTGTTGAACCGCCACCACCACAACCATTTAATAAGATTGCCAGTGTGGATAATGCAAAAGGTAATAAAATTTTGTTACTCATCATAATTCCTAATTTATTTTTAACGTAATACTGAAATTTTAATTTGTCCCTGATTCGATAGTTCTTGATCCGGCATGTCCACAGCAGAAGATAAAGGCGTCAACATAATATAATAAGAGCGATCAGGCACTTGTAAGACACCTGAAATCGATGCATGTTGCAAAATCGTCGCAGGATATGCTTTACTCTTAAAACCACTAGCACCTTCTAAAACACAACCCTTTTCATCTAAAAAAACTGCGAGTGGCCAATAATATACTGGCTTCTCATTGGACATAGCATAGGATGCCACTTGTACATTCTTAATAGATGAATCTATTTTTATAACTTCGTATTCAAATTTCTCTTTGAGCGGTTTTCTTGGCCATAAACCAACTTCTTTATTCTGGCTTAATTTTTTAATTGACTTATTATCATCTTTAATAAAGCACATATCATTCTCAAAAGTATTCGCTAACTCCTGATGTGACAATCTTACATAAGTAGGAGCTAGCACAACAGAAGAGACTTGATCTTCTCGTGATCGATTTAATACATTATCAAGAATAGACTGACTGACACCTTTTTTACGTTCAATAGACTCCGTACGGCCTAAGCCATCCGGCATAATATAAAAACGTTTTTTACCTTCAAGATTAAACTCTTGTTTCTCTAAGTATTCATTATTAACGTATTCAACACCATCAATTGTAATATAATTCTTCTCATTCTTTTTTTGTGTTAGCACTGGGGGAGTAACCATATCCTTAGTCGAGGATGGAACTGGATTTGACTTTAATTTTTCTTTACTACTACTCAAATCAGACTTTTTCTCAATAGCTTCTGCTTTTTCTATACCTTTTTTTGTCTGTATTGAGACTGCAGTTGATGCAGTTGATGCAGTTGATGCAGTTGATGCAGTTGATGCAGTTGATGCAGTTGATGCAGTTGATGCAGTTGATGCAGTTGATGCAGTTGATGCAGTTGATGCAGTTGATGCAGTATTAGACAATTTTGATACTGTTTTAGGCAATGGTGTTAATTTTTGAGTTGTTTCAGGTAAAACTCTTTCTTCTGAATGATTTACCTTTACATCTGGACGAGCTAATACTTTAGACGGTGAGACCACCGTCTGTTCTACCCTTTTGCTCGGCACAATCATAGGACGGCCATCGGGACCTATAATCGTATAAAAACCGTCTGCATAAACAGCAGAGTTAACTACTATTGCAACAAAAAAAGTCGCAATAGCAAGTCTAGACCGAGACATCCGTTCGCAATGTAATTTTACCATTTTGTTCTATAATTTAAACCGAGCACTGTAACTTTGGTATTGGTTTTAACATCTAAGCCTGCATAAGGATTTAACAGGATATTATCAACACCACACTTGTTCGATAGGCTACTCGTACAGGCGGGAATATTATCGCGACTCCGTAAAAAACCTATCGAAAGATCCAGATCTGTATCTGCATCAAATCGGTATCCAACACCTAAGCCAAATAATTGCGCATTATTAATTGGAATCATTGTATTACGTTTATCATTGGGAATAGCGCTAGCACGAGGCTCATAACCAGCGCGCAATTTTAAACGATCCGTTGCTGAATATTCTAAACCAATGCCCCAACTCCAAGGGGAAGTAAACTTCAAAGGTAAAGCCAAAGAAGCATCCGATACATCATTCGATAAAAGTTTGGCAACTTTTAATAAAGTAATCTGTCTATCAAATTCAAATTTAAACTTATCCCATGCTGCATAGTCAGTCCAACCTACATCAAAGTTAACTTGTAAATCGGGTAATATTTTATATTTAATACCTGCCTGAAAATGCGCTGGATATTCAAGATCCATTGCGACCAACCCAGATTCAGTATTTGGTACATTCCCTGGTAACCCAAGAATAGCTGCTAAAACCTGACCTGTAGCTGATGAGTTTAACCCCTTAATCAACTCTTGAGGAGCTCTGGCATTATTAATCAGATATTTCCCTTTCATACGCATTTTGGCAGAACTTTGATAGACCATTCCAAAGCCAAAATCATCCGTCGGCTCCCAAAGCAATCCTAAGTTATAACTAGGACTTAAAGATTGCTCCATTGAAACTTGAAGTGATCCCATTTTATTAAAGGGATTCATACCTTCTTGAGTATTACATAGACCAAATAACAATAGATTGGTAATCATATCATTATTGTCTTTAAACGGCCCACAAACTACATCATCGACCATACGCAATACCCCAATCATCTCGTTGGGAAATCGCAAATCTGTTTTCATAGCAAGAGCGTTATATGACATGCCAATAGATGCACCTACAGATAAATGGTCATTTACCTGATAGCCAAAGGATGGAGATAAATAAGTAATACGTTCTACAGCTACCTGCTGTCCCATATAGTTGCCAGCATTACCATTTTCAGCACCAAAACCAGCAATTAAAGGTGCATACATTGCAGTAGCATAGGTCAACTTTGAACCTGGAGGTTTGTAGGCAATCCCTGCGGTAGGTGCAACGAGTGGATAACCAGCCCCCAGATCAACCATTTTTTTAAGAATCGGTATATATAAGCTGGCATATTCAACATCCCCTCGTACAGGACCCTTAAAATCGGTACAAATATTGGCAGTAACTTCAGGGCCATCATTACAAACAAGAGGGTCATCTGAATAACCAAACACGTTATAGCCAGGAGGTGCTGAATACTCACGCTGAATATCGAAATTAGCTAAAATTCCTTGCACATCAGTTTGCAACCCATCAATCTTAGCTAAAGCTGCGGGGTTAAAATGAACTGCACTAATACCAGGCGGATCTGCAGTTACAGCATTCCCCATCGATAGTGAACGAATATCAACAGCTAAGTTTTGTCCTAATTGAGCATTGGCAAAGCTAGAAAAACCGGAGATAACAATTGCCGCCGTTAAAGGACATAATTTAGGATATTTCACCTGCATATCTCCTTATTTGGTTTTTTTGCCAAAACCTATAAAATCTAACGGGAAAGACAGACCAAGTGAAACATCTGGTGCATCTTCGGTTAAACCTATACCAACCGTACCATTGACAATTGTTTCAGGTGAAACACGTACCCCTAAAGCAAAAGACAACATTGCACTACTTTGATCTGGCGACTTATATGATTCGTCTCCATTATTAAATTCAAACTCAGCATCCATGTTAAAGCTTTGTTGATACGACATGGTTAATGACACATCATAGTTAAATGAGTAAGCAAAACCGAATGAGAAGCCACCACTAATGCCCGGATCAAAAGAAGTTAAAATCCTTGGCCCCTTAGCCCCGCTACCACGCGCTTGATCTAAACCCGTTTCTTTAAATCCATAATTCGCAGATGCAGAAGCAAATAGAACCACTGGATCGATATATTTACGGGTACTTGCCCCGATCCCCGCAGAGTAATAACCCTTACCAGTTGAAAGTTCATCTAAACCGATTTCATAAGGACTATCACCAGTTTTTGTTGATAAACTACCAAAAAGAACCAATGGTAAACGGCCTTGCTTTAAAGGGAATGGTTCCCAACGTGCACCTAAAGAAATATCACCCAAACCGGCCGCTGTCGTGTCTCGAACAATTTCAGACTTTGCAACAAAAGGAACAGTTGCTGACAAAGTTAAGTTATCTAATAGACCGTATTGAACAGTAAAGCTGTTAGTTAAAGTATGATTCGCATCTTCTTCAATACGTAAACGATTTAATTGAGATGAGTTATCTGCTAAAGCCAAATCAATTCGAGTATCACGATAATAGGTATAATCGAGATCGTAATATCCCGAAATCCCGCCCTTTTTAATCAATGAATATTGGCGCTCACTCGATGTAAATACTTCTTGTAAGTTCGTTTCTTGTGTCGCATCGCCTTCTTTTTTCTGTAAGGCAGTAGCGGCTTGATCAACTCCAGTATTTGCAGGGGCAGTAGCAGATTCAGGAGTTGCCACTTCGGTAGTCGGAGCCAGACTCACTTCTTGAGCTGAACCTGTCGCTGGTGTTACTTCTGCTGCTGTAATTGCTTCAGAAACAACTGCAGTATTTTGTGCTTCTGTTTGTGTAACTTGATCATTTGCATAGAGTGTGCTTGTAATGGCGCTCATACTTAATGCCAACACACTCATATTCATCCATCGATTATTCATATTTCTTCCCACCCAATGTATTTATTTTACTTAGTTCATATTGATTATTTACGCTTGTAGTAAAGACGCATATAGGTTTCTATCGGCTGATTATAAGTTGCAGAATTTGGGTCTTTATCTAGCACCCGTCGCATGGTTGAAGCTTTATTTGCTAAACGGTCATAATTAAATGTTGGATATTGCACATCCACAAAGGCATAACGGTTAACAGTTGCATCTTCCACATGGCGCATATCTGAATCTTTTAGGGCCAATAAGTCTTTACGTTGAGATTCAGGGACAGAAACAACAAATAATGTATTATTATCCCAAACCTCTTTAAAGCGATTTTCATCAAAACTGATATTCCCTAATGCAGGGTCAGCAACATAGACTCGTCCATCTTTATAAGCTTTATATACGACAAAATGCTTAAAACCAGCATAAGAAATTGGAACAATCGCGGGCTGTCCAAGATTGACCAAATCTGAAAACTCGCCACGATATCCCCCACTATCCAAACCAATAGCAGTTACAAAGCGCTTCATATCAAGTAGTGAGAAGCTTCGGCGTTCAATAATCCGCTGATATTCACCATACTGTAGCAAGCCACTCATGGTCTGCTGCTCAGTCAAGCTGGTACCCACATAACCATTTAGAAGTGTAGTAAGCGCTGCTGAACCACAGCTATAGTCATATGCCTGTCGAACGATACCGCGAAACTGGTCTTCTACAGCAGGTTTAATCCTAACTGGTTCAATATGATTACGGCGAAAAGATAAATTACGTGAATCGGCAGTCTCTGTGTAATAAACAGTTCCTGGTGGCTTTTTTTCTATTTCGAAGGCTTCTGTCGCAAAGTAATATATCAATGCTGAGCCCAAAGCAATCTCTAACATAAGCACTTGTTCTAAATGGTGGCCTAACCGGCCTTATTCATTTTATTCTTAGAGCAATAGCTCTACATCCCTGTGTGTTGAAGATACCTTTTTTTTTTGTAAAAAACAGCTTTTTTTTAATCTTTTTGATGAATGTATAGTTCTACTTTAATTAAAGTGTTAATTAACTCTCATTTTTAAATATCAGTAGTTTTAATACATCTATTATTTATATAATAATTTTATATTAAACAAATATATAAAATAATTTTCATTAAATAAAAAAAAGCGCGTATTAAACGCGCTTTTTTATTTTAAACTTTTAAATTAGTGACCTGAGATTGTAATTGTAGAAGTACCTACATTCAAACCTTGAATTTCAACATCACCAATTGAAGCATTAGCAGCAGCACCTAAATGTACACCTTGTACATAAACATTCATGCCTTGTGCACTATTATTTTGGATTTTCAAGCCAGTTGGTACAACTGAAATATTAGCATCAACATCTAAGTTACCAGTTGTGTTACCTGCACCACGAACCATAACTTTATCTAAGAAGATCTCACCACCACCTGCAGCATCTTTAATACCGAAGTTAGATAATGTTAAACCACCTTGTAAGCTTGAATTTACTTTGATCATTGCGCCTTGTGGAGTCGAACCTAACTGAACATTTGCCGAAATCGCGCCTAAAGACAGGTCTAAACCAGAGATGATTTCAGTTGGAGTAGTTTCAGTAATACCACGTACCGCAGTAGTTGTATTTAAAGTACCAGAAGTACCCACACCAATAGAACCAACACTTACATCAACTGCACCAACATTTGCAGCAACATTTAAAAATGCGCCATTTGTACCTGAAGCACCAACGCTATCAATTTTAAGATCTAACAAATTAGCAGTTTGATCAACCTGTGTAACAGATACACCGCTTACTACAATCGCACCAGCTGTTGCTGCAGCCCCTGTAATACCGGTAGCAGGATCTAAACCATCGTTGTCATGAATAAATACTTTATCGATAGTAATACCACCAGCGCCTAAAGCGATACCGATGTTAATACCATCTTGACCTGTAGCAGCGCTTAGTGCAGCATCGTCCATGGACTGCATTGCCATTGCATTTGCACTGATAGCTAAAGAAGAAACTAAAGCAAGTTTAGTGAATATTTTCATTGAGCACTCTCCCAAGAGCATTTATTTTTTGACTTTAACCACTCTATTGTCTCAAGTTGCATTTTTCTTTATATGGCAACCGAAACTTCCAATCCTTGAGTAGTTTTGCTTAGCAATTACTAAATTACATCTACGTTACTTTTTGTTCAACTAGTGTTGTGCATTTTTTGCCAACTACCCGACAAACGGTACACTCAATTTATTTCACTTTTAGCCTCCAAATACAACCCAATTCCACACTAAAATTCGACTATTTTTTCAGCGAAAAGTACCTCACTTATAAGTCTCCTCCCTGATGATCCATAAGTTGTAGTAAACTAATATTTCCCTCATTAACTATTTTCTTATTTAAAAATGTCTCAGTTAAAGAAAAAAATCTCATTACATAGTAAAAATGCTGCCGAGATTTTAAAAAATTTACAAGGATTAACTGGGCTCATTTATTTAAATGACAATAACAATCCTATTATTGGCTTTCTTCCTCAACAATACATTCTTATTCAAAATAAAAATGATTTATTTTTTCAGCGTCAAAACTTTAATGAATATAAAAATATATCAAAATCGAATCAGTTATTAGATTTTATTCAACTTAAAGAAAATAATTTTAAAGAAAATAAAGATAGCGACTCGATAACAATTTTTAACGGTGGCTATATCGGTTTTATTAGTTACGATTTTGCTGCACATCAATTTATTAATACTCAAACTCATATACAGCCATCTTTATTCTTAGGCCAATATCGTTCTTTTTTAAAATATATAGATAATGATTGGTATTTTTTTAGTGATGAAGTAGATGCACTAGATCTATTCAAATACATTGAAATGAAATTAGAGAATTTTAATTCTAATAAATCTAGAAATATATTTGAATTAAAAACTTCTATTCAGCCAAGATGGTCCAAAGAAAAATATTTTGAAGCTTTTAATAAAATACAAGAATACATTAAAGCTGGAGATTGTTATCAAATTAATTTAACCCAAGAATTTAAAGCCGATTTTAAAGGATCCTTATTAAATAAAGCAGAAGATTTATGGAATCTTACTAATGCACCATATGCAGGTTATTTAAAATTAGATCAATTTGAATTATTAAGTTGTTCTCCTGAGCTTTTCATTGAATTCAATCAAAATAAACAAATTAAGACCAGACCTATTAAGGGAACCATGCCTCGATATGAGGATAGTGAAAAAGATTTTATTTCTAAACAAACTTTAAAAAACTCGAAAAAAGATCAGGCAGAGAATGTCATGATTGTTGATTTATTACGTAATGATTTGAGCATTTATGCCAATACCGGGTCGGTAAAAACAACGCAATTATTCGAGATTGAAAGTTTTAATCAAGTACATCACATGGTAAGTGAGATCGTTGCGACTCTTAAAGATGATATTAACCCTATGCAAATGTTGCTCTCTGCTTTACCAGGGGGATCAATTACAGGAGCCCCAAAAATTCGGGCAATGCAAATTATTGAAGAATTAGAAGAAGAAGCAAGAGGTGCATATTGCGGGACATTAGGTTACTTCAATTTTGATGGAACGGGTCGCTGGAATATTCTTATCCGTAGCTTTCAACAATATCAGAATCAGCTTTCTTTGTGGGCCGGCGGTGGTATTACGATTGCCTCAAATGCAGAAGCAGAATATCAAGAAAGCCTTGATAAAATCTCTGCCATGCTGAACTTAATGAACAGCACAGCAGAATAAAACTTAAAGAATATCTTGTTTTAACGTTTGCACTAAACGCATATTCTGCTCATCAGTACCCACTGTAATACGCAAAAACTGATTAATACGAGACTTATTGAAATAACGCACAATAATACCTTGTTCACGTAATTTCTGGGCGAGTTTGCCTGCATCATGGACTGAGTGTGAAGCAAAAATAAAGTTCGCTTTAGATGGCAAAACTTTAAAACCCAAGGCAGTTAATTCATCTACTAACTTTTCACGACTAGAAATAACTTTCTGTAGTTGTTCTTCAAAATAAGTCTGATCTTCAAAAGAAGCTACCGCAGCCGCAATTGCAAAACGGTCAATAGGATATGAATTAAAACTATTTTTTACAGCTTCAAGCGCCGCAATTAAATGTGGCTGAGCGATTGCAAAACCAACGCGCAAACCAGCTAATGAACGAGATTTTGAGGTTGTTTGACACACAACCAGATTCTCATAACGATTTACTAAACTCACCGCAGACTCGGCACCAAAATCAACATAAGCCTCATCTATTACCACCACCCGATCTGGATTTGCTTTTAAAATTTGCTCTATATCTGGCAAATTCATTGCAATACTGGTTGGTGCATTAGGGTTTGTAATAACAATCCCACCATTTGGTTGTATATAGTCCTTAGCTTCTATCTCGAAATTCTCATTAAGTGGAATTTCTTTAGTTTTTGTTCCAAAGAACTGACTATAAACTGGATAAAAACTATAAGTAATGTCTGGATAAAGAATCGGTTCGTCTTGAAGAAAAAAAGCTTTAAAAATATGAGCAAGTACTTCGTCTGAGCCGTTACCAACAAAAACCTGAGAAATCTCAATATTCTGTTGCTTAGCAATCGCTTGTTTTAAAGCTGTTGCATCTGGGTCTGGATATAAACGCAATGCATCAGCTTGATGGGTTAAAACAGCTTGAACTGCTTCAACTACTTTTGGTGATGGCGGATATGGGTTTTCATTCGTATTAAGTTTCAATAAATTCTGAATTTTAGGCTGTTCACCAGGAACATAAGGCTCTAATTCACGAACTTCTGGACTCCAAAAGCGCATTTGTGCTGTAGATAAAGTCATGGTCTTATCTCAAAAAAGGGCTGAAAATCAGCCCTGAGTAATAATTAAAACACTACAAGGTTTATAAGCTTATTGATAACGATAGCGTGCTGAGCGTGCGTGGGCATCTAAGTTCTCTTGAACAGCTAATATGTCGGCTGTTTTAGCTAAGGTTTTAACCCCATCTTTCGAACACATAATTAGGCTTGAGCGTTTTTGAAAGTCATAAACGCCTAATGGAGAAGAAAAACGAGCAGTTCCAGATGTCGGCAATACATGATTTGGGCCCGCACAATAGTCACCGATTGCTTCAGGTGTATAACGCCCCATGAAAATTGCTCCAGCATGACGAATATCTTCGCTCATCGCTTCGGCATCATCTAGGCATAGTTCCAAATGCTCTGGTGCAACCTGATTAATCAACTCAATTGCTTCTGCACGGTCTTTGACTAATACCAAAGCACCACGGTTTTCAATTGAAGTTCGCGCAATATCTGCCTTTGGCAGTTCATTTAAATGCTTTTCAATTGCCAACTCTACTTCATTGAACAAAGCTTCATCTGGAGTTATGAAAATAGCTTGAGCAACTGTGTCATGTTCAGCTTGGGATAAAACGTCCATTGCTAACCAATCTGCATTATTCTCACCTTCTGCATATACTAAAATTTCAGAAGGTCCAGCAATCATATCGATGCCGACTTGACCAAATACAGCACGTTTAGCAGCTGCTACAAAACGATTCCCTGGCCCAGTAATTTTATCTACAGCCGGAATTGTCTGTGTACCATAAGCTAAAGCTGCTACGGCCTGCGCGCCACCAATGGTAAAAACTCGGCTAACTCCCGCAAGGTAAGCTGCCGCAAGAACCAATGGGTTTAATTCACCATTTGGTGCTGGCACAACCATAATAATTTCAGGCACACCCGCTACATGAGCAGGTACAGCATTCATTAGAACTGAAGATGGATAAGAGGCCAAACCACCAGGCACATAAATACCGACACGGTCTAGGGGCGTAACTTTTTGCCCTAATGTATTGCCCAACTCATCTATATAAGTCCAGCTATCTTGTTTCTGAGCTTCGTGAAATGTACGAATACGCTTTGCTGCTAACTCTAGAGCATCACGAATTTCTGGGCTTAAACTGTCAAAAGCAGTTTTAAGTTGTTCTTGAGATAATTCTAAATCTGAAAATTGATGCGCAGGATGTCGATCGAACTGTTGAGTAAGCTTTAAAACATGATCATCTCCATGCTGACGAACATCAGCAATAATTTGATCTACTGTTTGCACTAAATTAAGATCATTCACAGTTTCGAATGCTAAAAGCTCAGCAAAAACCTGTTTGAAGTTCTGATCTTGAGTCGATAAACGTCGCATCAATTTACCCACAAGGCGAAAAAGAAAAAGTAAGTTTACTCTTTTTCTAAGCGCTTGTGGGCATCATCTAGCTTAACTATTGCAAAAGCATGATGGGAAATTGCTTTTAACGCGATTGAACAGCTTGCTCAAGCTGCGAAATGATTGGATTTAACAAAGTTTGTTTACGTTTAAAACTGGCTTTATTTACAATTAATCGAGAAGATACTTTGCAAATCTCTTCTAATGGCTCAAGACCATTCGCTCTTAAAGTATTACCAGTATCAACCACATCTACAATGTAATCACCCAAACCGACCAAAGGTGCTAGCTCCATAGAACCATAGAGCTTAATAACATCGACTTGTTCACCTAAGCTTGCATAATACTGACGTGTAAGATTGACATATTTCGTGGCAATTTTTAAACGACCCTTTGGATGCTCCATGCCTACTTTACCAGCTGTCATTAACTTACATTTAGCAATTTGCAAGTCAAGCAACTCATATACATGCTGAGCTCCATGCTCCATCAATACATCTTTACCTGCTACACCTATATCTGCCGCACCATTTTCTACATAGGTTGGTACATCAGATGCACGTAAAATCAAAATACGTACTTGCTTATGCGTAGTAGGGAAAATAAGTTTACGAGACTTTTCTGGATCTTCGAGCAAATTAATACCCGCTGTAGCCAATAAAGGTAACGTCTCTTTTAAAATACGCCCTTTACTTAATGCCAAGGTCAAACCATGATCAAAATTACCCATCACATCAAAATTAGGATCATCGTTTCTTACATCATTCATTAACTTACTCGCTTAATTTTGGCACCTAAACCTTGAAGTTTCTCTTCGACATGTTCATAACCACGGTCAATATGGTAGATACGATCAATTAAGGTATCACCCTCTGCAACTAAAGCAGCCAGAACTAAAGAGAATGAAGCACGTAAATCTGTTGCCATAACAGGCGCCGCCTGTAAGGTTTCAACTCCGGTTACGACAGCATCGTGACCTTCTACCTGAATATTAGCGCCCATACGTGACAATTCAGGAACATGCATAAAACGATTTTCAAAGATCGTTTCAGAGATTGTCGCGAATCCACGGCCAATAACATTTACTGCCATTAATTGTGCTTGCATATCAGTTGGAAATTCTGGATGTGGCAAAGTTCTAAAACTTACAGCTTTAGGGCGTTTGCCCAACATATCAAGTTCAATCCAGTCATCACCACGAGTGACTTCAGCACCCATTTCTTCAAACTTATCCAGAACAGACTCAAGTAATGCTGGATCAGTATGAGTTGTTTTTATACGGCCACCCGTAATTGCAGCAGCAGCTAAATAAGAACCTGTTTCAATCCGATCAGCAACAACAGCATATTCACAACCATGTAAACTTTCTACGCCAGTTACAATAAGAGTATCTGTATCAAGGCCTTCAATCTTAGCACCCATTTTAATTAACATTTGAGCAAGGTCAGTGATTTCAGGTTCACGAGCTGCGTTACGAATAGTCGTAACACCGTCTGCCAATGCTGCTGCCATTAAGATATTTTCAGTACCGCCAACAGTAACCATATCAAAAACAACTTCACCACCTTTTAAGCGACCATCAACTGAAGCATGGACATAACCATTTTCAACTTCAATATGTGCACCTAAAGCTTCTAAAGCTTTTAAATGCTGGTCCACAGGTCTTGAACCAATCGCACAACCACCTGGTAAAGAAACTTTAGCATTACCATAACGTGCTAATAATGGTCCTAAGACCAAAATTGAGGCGCGCATCGTTTTTACCAATTCATAAGGTGCAAACTGATTATCTAAAGTAGAGGTATCTGCTTTTACTGTGTCATTTTCATAGCCAATCGTTACCCCTAATCCACCAATTAGCTTTACCAACGTATTAACATCTTTAAGATTTGGGACATTGGTTATTGTAATTGGAGAGTCTGCAAGAATAGTTGCAGCAAGTAAGGGTAAAGCCGCATTTTTAGCACCAGAAATGCGCACTTCACCTTCGAGCTTAACACCACCCGTAATTAAAAATTTATCCATTAAAATTTAAGCTCCGAAAAGGCTTGCTTTACGCCATTCATCTTTGGTCATTGCACGAATTGTTACTGCGTGAACTTCCCCACTTGCAATATAAGTATTTAATGGTGCATAAACTAATTGTTGACGAGCCACTGTACGCTTACCTTCAAATTGATCATCCACAATACGGAGGTCAAATTTTCCAGCCTGTCCGCTCACCGCTACTTCCGCTACTGGGAAAGCTTCTTTTAAAATTTGAGTGAGCTGTTCACTATTCATTGCAAAGACCTCTGACACACCTAAGGGGTAAAACGGAGTATTTTACTATAACTTTTTCCAAGAATTCAGTACGTGTTTCTATTTTATCAATAAAAAAGAGGCTATCTTTCAAGCCTCTCTTAGTTTCACAAAACTTATTAAACAGAAACAGTAACTTGCGAATAAGTACATTGCATTTTACGATATCTTAATAATTGTTTTTTTAATTTTTCAGTCAATTTTTTAATTGAAGTATACATATCATCAGCGGTTGCCTGAGCAAACAACTCAACCCCAGGCAATCTTACGATAGCCTCTGCAACATGATTTGAACTGCCCTTATGAGAGCGCTTATCAATTTGATGATCTTTCGTTAATTTAATCTGCATACTGTTCACCTGATCTAGGTGTTTCGTTAATTGATTAAATTTTGATTTAATATTTTCTTCTATAGCTGGTGTAATTGCTAAATGATGTCCACGAATCGTTATTTGCATAATTCTATCCCTCACCTTTTTTAGGTTATTTAAAGAAGAACCAAAACGATTTAATGCTATCAAAAAGAAACTTAGAACAATTAAACCATTTTAGCGACTCCTCTTGGTGAAATTAAAATTTCATTATTTCGTAATAATGAATCTTTAGAATAGCCATACTTCAAAATTCAGATCAAGACTTTTCTTTCAGACGATGAAGGAATATGTAACGATTCTCGATATTTTGCGACTGTTCTTCTTGCTACTTCAATTCCCTCATCTTTTAATAATGTAGCAATTACATTATCTGACAAAGGTTTACGCGGATTTTCACTTGCTACCAGCTTTTTAATCATTGCACGAATAGCAGTGGAAGAAGCCTCTCCTCCAGAGGTAGTACCTACATGACTAGAGAAAAAATATTTCAACTCAAAAAGGCCACGTGGGGTAAGCATATACTTATTTGTGGTTACGCGAGAAACTGTAGACTCATGCAATTCCACTTCTTCAGCAACATCTCGAAGAACCAGCGGTTTCATTGCTTCAGCACCTATTTCCAAAAAAGATTTTTGATGCTCAACAATACAGGACGCCACTTTTAATAGCGTTTTATGTCTTTCATCAATACTTTTAATAAAGTTTTTTGCTTCAAGCATCTGATTACGTAAATATAAATTGTCTTCACTTTGATCTGCTCTACGAATCATACTAGAGTAAAAAGTATTAATTCTTAGTTTAGGTAATATATCTGGGTTTAGTTGAACCTGCCAATGCAAATCTTTTTTAGAAACCACTACATCGGGAATTTGATAATCTGATTCTTGTTTATCAAAGTCCATCCCTGGATACGGTTTCAATGTTTTTAAAAGATTGATTGCAAACTTCAATTGATCTTTCGTTAGACCTGTCTGCTTGAGTAATTTATTTAGATCATTTGCTATTAAAAGTTCATAATGTTGCAATAGGCTTTTTGCCTCGTTGAGATATTCAACGTCTTTCGATAAAAATTCGAGCTGTATTTTTAAACATTCTGCTAAATTACGTGAACCGATTCCTAATGGATCAAGTCTTTGAATATGCTTTAAAACAACCAAAACTTCATCTTCTTCTATCTCTTCTTCAATATCCATTTCATCCAATAATTGCTGTGATGCTAAAATGATTTCCTCTAATTCAGCATCCAAGAATCCTTTATCATCTAATGCATCAACAATACAGTAAGCAATTAATTGATCTATTTTAGAAAAGTGTAGAAGATTAACCTGTTCTAAAATATGTTCTTTTAAAGATAATTGAACTTGGCGATTATCCTCTCGCTCTTCAAACTCTGGAGTTGCCAAAGCGGTTGATTGATGAGTATAAATATCATCCCAGTCAGTATCGACTGGTAAATCATCAGGCAAATGATTTGCATTTAATTCAGTTGTTAAGTCATCTGACTCTTTACTTTCTAATGTAGACAGACTTTCTATTAATGTTTCTTCTTCTATTTTTTCAAGTAAGGGATTACTATCTAGTTGGATCTGAATTTCCTGTTCAAGCTCTAAACTAGAGAGTTGTAACAAACGAATCGCCTGCTGCAATTGAGGTGTTAACGATAGAGAATTCGCAACTTTCAACCCAACAGATAATTTCATATATTTCAGATTCCATTAAACAAGCAAAAATCATGCCTATTCAATATTTATAACATATAGTTTCTATTTATCATATATATCAGTTTAAAATTTTCAGAAGAAAAAATAGTATTTTTAAATTAAAAAGCCTTACAACAGAATAATGTTATTGAATTAATTTTTAAAAATATGTCCTCAAACAATTATAAATTTCTTTTTATTGTTGGGTATTTAAATCTTGCACCGCGATAATTTTGAACTGCATAGGTAGAAGCTCAATTTTAATTGCTCATATCATAAGCAAAGATCGAAATAATATGCAGTATTTTTAATGAAAACCACTCTAATGGTTATTTCCAAGCATAAAAAAACACCCCCAACATCAGTTGAGGGTGTTTAGAATAATGAGCTGGCGATGACTTACTCTCACATGGGAAACCCCACACTACCATCAGCGCTAAGAGGTTTCACTTCTGAGTTCGGGAAGGGATCAGGTGGTTCACTCTTGCTATGGTCGCCAGCACAACTGGTATGGATACTTGCATTGGTCTTATTGGTTGCCGATGCGTTTTCCAAATCTTTACAGATGGGCTGATTGAGTCTTACTTTAATTTTGTTCATTTTAGCTAAACATATAACTAAATCAAGTTGCTTTGCATATTAATGAATCGATTGATGCCATATATACAACTGCTTGGGTGTTGTATAGTCAAGCCTCACGAGCAATTAGTATTGGTCAGCTTCACATATCACTATGCTTCCACATCCAACCTATCAACGTCCTAGTCTCGAACGGCTCTTTAGAGGACATAAAGTCCTAGGGAAATCTTATCTTGAGGTAGGCTTCCCGCTTAGATGCTTTCAGCGGTTATCCCTTCCGAACATAGCTACCCGGCGATGCGACTGGCGTCACAACCGGTACACCAGAGGTTCGTCCACTCTGGTCCTCTCGTACTAGGAGCAGATCCTCTCAAATTTCCAGCGCCCACGGTAGATAGGGACCGAACTGTCTCACGACGTTCTAAACCCAGCTCGCGTACCTCTTTAAATGGCGAACAGCCATACCCTTGGGACCTGCTTCAGCCCCAGGATGAGATGAGCCGACATCGAGGTGCCAAACACCGCCGTCGATATGAACTCTTGGGCGGTATCAGCCTGTTATCCCCAGAGTACCTTTTATCCGTTGAGCGATGGCCCTTCCATACAGAACCACCGGATCACTAAGACCTACTTTCGTACCTGCTCGACTTGTGGGTCTCGCAGTTAAGCGCGCTTTTGCCTTTATACTCTACGCGTGATTTCCGACCACGCTGAGCGCACCTTCGTACTCCTCCGTTACTCTTTAGGAGGAGACCGCCCCAGTCAAACTACCCACCAGACATGGTCCTCGCCCCGGATTACGGGGCAGAGTTAGAACCTCAACATTACCAGGGTGGTATTTCAAGGACGGCTCCATTGGAACTAGCGTTCCAACTTCAAAGCCTCCCACCTATCCTACACAAGTAAGGTCAAAGTTCAATGTCAAGCTGCAGTAAAGGTTCACGGGGTCTTTCCGTCTAGCCGCGGGTACACTGCATCTTCACAGCGATTTCGATTTCACTGAGCCTCTGCTGGAGACAGCGCCGCCATCATTATGCCATTCGTGCAGGTCGGAACTTACCCGACAAGGAATTTCGCTACCTTAGGACCGTTATAGTTACGGCCGCCGTTTACTGGGGCTTCGATCAAGAGCTTCGCTTACGCTAACCCCATCAATTAACCTTCCAGCACCGGGCAGGCATCACACCCTATACGTCCACTTTCGTGTTTGCAGAGTGCTATGTTTTTAATAAACAGTTGCAGCGGCCTGGTTTCTGTGGCTGTCATCAGCTCAGGAAGCAAGTTCCATCACCAACAACAGCGTACCTTCTCCCGAAGTTACGGTACCATTTTGCCTAGTTCCTTCAGCAGAGTTCTCTCAAGCGCCTTGGTCTACTCGACCTGACCACCTGTGTCGGTTTAGGGTACGATTCCTGTGTAACTGAAGCTTAGAGACTTTTCCTGGAAGCATGGTATCAGCCACTTCGCTGTACAAGTACAGCTTGCTATCAGATCTCAGCATAGAGCACCCCGGATTTGCCTAAGATGCATGCCTACTTCCTTTCACCTGGACAACCAACGCCAGGCTGACTTAACCTTCTCCGTCCTCTCATCGCATTACACAGAAGTATTGGAATATTAACCAATTTCCCATCGACTACGCCTTTCGGCCTCGCCTTAGGGGTCGACTCACCCAGCCCCGATTAACGTTGGACTGGAACCCTTGGTCTTTCGGCGAACGGGTTTTTCACCCGTTTTGTCGTTACTCACGTCAGCATTCGCACTTCTGATACCTCCAGCATACTTCTCAATACACCTTCATCGGCTTACAGAACGCTCCCCTACCACTTGACTTAAAAGTCAAATCCGCAGCTTCGGCACATAGTTTTAGCCCCGTTACATCTTCCGCGCAGGCCGACTCGACTAGTGAGCTATTACGCTTTCTTTAAAGGGTGGCTGCTTCTAAGCCAACCTCCTAGCTGTCTATGCCTTCCCACATCGTTTCCCACTTAACTATGATTTTGGGGCCTTAGCTGGCGGTCTGGATTGTTTTCCTCTTGACTACGGACGTTAGCACCCGCAGTCTGTCTCCCGGATAGTACTCATAGGTATTCGGAGTTTGCATCGGTTTGGTAAGTCGGGATGACCCCCTAGCCGAAACAGTGCTCTACCCCCTATGGTATTCGTCCGAGGCGCTACCTAAATAGCTTTCGGGGAGAACCAGCTATCACCAGGCTTGATTAGCCTTTCACCCCTATCCACAAGTCATCCCCTGGCTTTTCAACGACAGTGGGTTCGGTCCTCCAGTTAGTGTTACCCAACCTTCAACCTGCTCATGGATAGATCGCCTGGTTTCGGGTCTATACCCAGCAACTAAACGCCCTATTAAGACTCGATTTCTCTACGGCTCCCCTATACGGTTAACCTCGCTACTGAATATAAGTCGCTGACCCATTATACAAAAGGTACGCAGTCACCGAACAAGTCGGCTCCCACTGCTTGTATGCATGCGGTTTCAGGATCTATTTCACTCCCCTCACAGGGGTTCTTTTCGCCTTTCCCTCACGGTACTGGTTCACTATCGGTCAGTCAGGAGTATTTAGCCTTGGAGGATGGTCCCCCCATATTCAGACAAGGTTTCACGTGCCTCGCCCTACTCGTCATCATTATGTGTGCCCTTTCGTGTACGGGAATATCACCCTCTACGTTCGCACTTCCCAGAGCGTTCCACTAAAACACACATAACTTAATGGGCTGATCCCCGTTCGCTCGCCGCTACTAAGGGAATCTCAATTGATTTCTTTTCCTAAGGGTACTGAGATGTTTCACTTCCCCTCGTTCGCCTTGCAACACTATGTATTCATGTTGCAATACCTACCTTAAAGTAGGTGGGTTCCCCCATTCAGAAATCTCCGGATCAAAGGATATTTGCCGCCTCCCCGGAGCTTATCGCAGGCTATTACGTCTTTCATCGCCTCTGACTGCCAAGGCATCCACCACATGCACTTAATTACTTGACTATACAACCCCAAACAGTCGTTATTACCTACAAGGAGTAATAAGACATGATCAATGATTCCTCATCAATCTCTTACAGTTTGAAGTACTGTGTATTTAAACACTGTACAGCTTCAATCTAATTCATATACCAAAACGCTTGATTCAGTTAATTTGCTAGTTCTCAATGAATTCCAAGATTAGAATTACTTCTTCTCTTTTCATTATTGAGTGAACAATTTATTTCAGACTCAATTTTGCCAATCTGTTAATGAATAAACATGCCTTCGTCAGGTCATGCTTAATACCGTGATACTTAAATCACAGAAGTTAATAAACCAAGATCTAAATCTTTATTTACTAATTTCTGTAATCCGAACTTCTCTTAAGTTCTGGTGGAGACTAGGAGAGTCGAACTCCTGACCTCCTGCGTGCAAAGCAGGCGCTCTACCAACTAAGCTAAGTCCCCAGCTTACATCATCAGTTATGTATCTTTCTGTCTATAACCTTAATCAGTCAAAGTCATGGTGGGTCTGACAAGACTTGAACTTGTGACCCCACGCTTATCAAGCGTGTGCTCTAACCAACTGAGCTACAGACCCTCAGATACATCTATGAAGAACAACTTGTTGTGGATTCTTACCAATCGTCAATCTTTCGTTAAGGAGGTGATCCAGCCGCAGGTTCCCCTACGGCTACCTTGTTACGACTTCACCCCAGTCATCGGCCACACCGTGGTAAGCGTCCTCCTTGCGGTTAGACTACCTACTTCTGGTGCAACAAACTCCCATGGTGTGACGGGCGGTGTGTACAAGGCCCGGGAACGTATTCACCGCGGCATTCTGATCCGCGATTACTAGCGATTCCGACTTCATGGAGTCGAGTTGCAGACTCCAATCCGGACTACGATCGGCTTTTTGAGATTAGCATCCTATCGCTAGGTAGCAACCCTTTGTACCGACCATTGTAGCACGTGTGTAGCCCTGGCCGTAAGGGCCATGATGACTTGACGTCGTCCCCGCCTTCCTCCAGTTTGTCACTGGCAGTATCCTTAAAGTTCCCGACATTACTCGCTGGCAAATAAGGAAAAGGGTTGCGCTCGTTGCGGGACTTAACCCAACATCTCACGACACGAGCTGACGACAGCCATGCAGCACCTGTATGTAAGTTCCCGAAGGCACCAATCCATCTCTGGAAAGTTCTTACTATGTCAAGGCCAGGTAAGGTTCTTCGCGTTGCATCGAATTAAACCACATGCTCCACCGCTTGTGCGGGCCCCCGTCAATTCATTTGAGTTTTAGTCTTGCGACCGTACTCCCCAGGCGGTCTACTTATCGCGTTAGCTGCGCCACTAAAGCCTCAAAGGCCCCAACGGCTAGTAGACATCGTTTACGGCATGGACTACCAGGGTATCTAATCCTGTTTGCTCCCCATGCTTTCGCACCTCAGCGTCAGTGTTAGGCCAGATGGCTGCCTTCGCCATCGGTATTCCTCCAGATCTCTACGCATTTCACCGCTACACCTGGAATTCTACCATCCTCTCCCACACTCTAGCTAACCAGTATCGAATGCAATTCCCAAGTTAAGCTCGGGGATTTCACATTTGACTTAATTAGCCGCCTACGCGCGCTTTACGCCCAGTAAATCCGATTAACGCTTGCACCCTCTGTATTACCGCGGCTGCTGGCACAGAGTTAGCCGGTGCTTATTCTGCGAGTAACGTCCACTATCTGAAGGTATTAACTTCAGTAGCCTCCTCCTCGCTTAAAGTGCTTTACAACCATAAGGCCTTCTTCACACACGCGGCATGGCTGGATCAGGCTTGCGCCCATTGTCCAATATTCCCCACTGCTGCCTCCCGTAGGAGTCTGGGCCGTGTCTCAGTCCCAGTGTGGCGGATCATCCTCTCAGACCCGCTACAGATCGTCGCCTTGGTAGGCCTTTACCCCACCAACTAGCTAATCCGACTTAGGCTCATCTATTAGCGCAAGGTCCGAAGATCCCCTGCTTTCTCCCGTAGGACGTATGCGGTATTAGCATTCCTTTCGAAATGTTGTCCCCCACTAATAGGCAGATTCCTAAGCATTACTCACCCGTCCGCCGCTAAGTGATAGTGCAAGCACCATCACTCCGCTCGACTTGCATGTGTTAAGCCTGCCGCCAGCGTTCAATCTGAGCCATGATCAAACTCTTCAGTTAAAAATCATTTTGCACCTTATTAAAGACAAGGTGCCAATTCTGGCTCATCAATTTTCTGACTTAAATTTCGCTCAAATAAACTTCGAGTAATTTAAACCAATCAATCAATGATAATATTTCGATCAATCAATCAGTAAAAATCCACACAAGTTGTTCTTCATAATCTCTTAATGATCTTCTTACTGGTTCGTCACCAGCAAGCTAGGTCGGCTATATTACTCTTAATCTCTTAAAAGTCAACAGGTAATTTCGATATTTTTAAAACTTATTTCCAAAACCAACTTCTCATCAAATCTATCACTTAAAGCAATCTACTCAATTCCAAGTAACTGTTTTTCAACAAGTTTCTATCTGCATCACCGCCGATGGATGTGCATTATAGACCATTAAATCTCATTGGCAACCCCTTTTTTAAATTAATCATATCGCATGGCTGTTTTTTAACCTTTTTAGCATATTATCTATATTATTTGATCAATTTTACATTGATAATAGGTTATCAATTTTGTATTAAAACATATCTCCACCCAACTGCACATTAAGTATTAGCCTAGCTGGTGGTTAAGGAATTATATGAATTATTCTAATTTAATTTTATTAAGCGTGTTATCTGTAGGTGTTTGCACCTCTATATATGCTCAAGAAAGCACTATAAGTGAATCTCCTACTGCTAACTCATCAGCAGAAGTTGGATCTCATCATCTTCGATCACAAATTATTAATGATTTAAAAAACATTAAGGTTAAAGATTTAAGAATAAATGCAAATGCAGCACAACCAGATCCTGTAAAAGATCCTTTGCAGTCATTGAACCGTCCAATTTATTCTTTTAATGACATGTTGGACCGAAACTTTTTGCGTCCTGTTGCAGTTCAATATAAAGAAAAAACACCAGAAGACGTACGCGGTTCTTATCGCCAGTTCCGTAAAAACCTAGGAGAACCATGGAATGCTGTTAACCAGCTTATTCAAGGCCGTCCAGCTCGTGCAGCAAAAACTTTAGGTCGATTTACAATTAATACCTTAACTACTCTTGGTTTGGCAGACCCAGCCAGCCGCTTAGGTTTACCAACTGAGGAAGAGAATTTTGGTGTAACTCTTGGTTACTATGGTGTGCCTTCTGGTCCATTCCTTATGCTGCCATTTTTTGGGCCAAGTACTTTACGTGATGGTTTTGGTTTGGCAGTAGATGCTCAAGCTCGTCCACAAAAATATGTTATGGATGATCAGGAGGGTATTTATTGGTCAAGCAATCTGTTACAAGCTGTTGATACCCGTGCTCAATATCTGGACTTGGATCAGACTTTACAGGGTGATCAATACGCTATGATTCGAGATTTATACCTCCAGCGTAAAGCATTCCAGATTGCAGAAAAAAAGGGCGACTCAGCTGATGTGTCTTTCATTGATGATGATTCACAAGATGCACCAGATGAGAATCAAAACCCTTAAGATGAAATAAAGGTATTGCTTGGATTGAGAGTTCGGCAATACCTTGATTTTGGTCATACATACTCTATGATGAATAAAGTGATCATATAAAAGGACTACCATATCTTCTATGTATTTTATTAAACCGACACGCTCTATCCCTTATTTAGAGCAAGCTTTGGATAAACTGCCGGGCTTACAAGTCATTAACATAGATGATTTAGATTTATATGATCCAACCATCATTGCAATTGCAGATGTACAGGATTTCCTGACTTATAAGTGGAATTTACCCACAGTGGTCATTGCTTTTGAGCACGAAGGTACCGCTTTAGCTCATGCATGGGAAGCAGGAGCTCTTGCAGGTTGGGTATGGAATCAGCTACCTAGCGATTTAAATAAAGCACTCTCAAGAATTGATGCTCAATATAAGCGCAATCAAGATAGTCGTGATTTACCTTCAGCTGCTGAACTACAAAAACGATTATTACCCAATCCAATTGATTTATTAAATTATGAAGTCGAAACTTTCTTTCAGCCTTCGGCATATCTTTCTGGAGATTGGTACGACTATTGGAAATTAAATGATAAAGAGGTTTTATTTTATCTTGCCGATGTTTCAGGCCATGGCGTAACCAGTAGTTTGTTAACATCATGGATGGCAGCTTTCCATGGTCGGTCAAAAACACCAAGACAATTAATTAAAAAATTAAACGGAATGTTGGTTCAAGAAAATATTGAAAAGCATATTACGATTGTGGTGGGTATTTTAAACCTTGAAACGCATACTCTTCGCTGGTCAAGTGCTGGGCACTATCCCCCTCCTATCATTTTTGAGCCTAATCAAGCGCCTAAAATTCTAACAACGAGCAGTTTCCCATTAGGTTTAACTGACGAACTCGAAGTTGAAGAGCACATTTGTACATTAAATCGCCATGCGCGCTTCATTGTTTGCTCAGATGGAGCCCTTGAACCCTTTGATGGTGGTTTGAATGATCAGTTCCAACAATTGGTCCATCATTTGCAAAATCAATCATTTCAAGCACCCGATCATGTGGCCGATGATATTGCCATCTTTAGTCTTTGTCGAATGAATTAATTTACGAATCAATTATTTACATAATATACGACCTAAGGACTCTTGAGTCTGAGATAGCACTATGTGATAATTTTTCTATCCTTCTCTGAAAATGGCATTTATATGTCAACAGGTCATGTTGAATATGCAAGTTTAAATGGAACGCATATTTTCAAACTTATTGGTGAAGTGCGAGCCCATTCTTGTATAAGTCTAGACAAACTTTTAAACAGAATTGAACAGCAAGAGAATGTTGTTGGTGCAATCGTTGATTTAACCCAAACAACATTTATTGATAGTACTGTATTAGGCATCCTAGCCAAACTAGGTTTAAAGCTGAAACAGGCTCATCATATTCAAGCTGTGATGCTATCTACCAATCCAGATATCACAACCTTAGCCAACAGTATGGGGCTAGGGCAGGTTTTTGTCATTTTGAATTATTGTGGTGATCCTAATGTTTGCACGTTAACGTTAACAGATGAACAAATCACTCATAATGCAATGCTAAAAACTGTTCTCGATGCACATAAGACATTGATGAAACTCAATGCAAACAATCAGAATATGTTTGAACCACTTGTGAAGCAGTTACAGAAAGAACAAGATACGCTTGAACAGGTATCGGACAAGCAAAATGCCTGACTTCCACCATTAAGCCGGATTAGAATATGACCCTCGTTTCTGTTGCTCAAATGAACTCCCAAGATGATATTGAGAATAACTTTCAAATCATTGAGTCTTTGATTCAACAGAGCAAGGCGCAAAATGCCAGTTTGATTGTTTTCCCCGAAAACTTTGTATGTTTTGCTGCTGGAAAACAACGTGAAACTGCTGAGCAATTCGAATCTATTCAACAAAGGCTTGAGAAACTAGCACATCAATATCAAATCTGGATTGTGGCCGGTACCTTACCTTGTCCATTCCGTCCAGATGGATCTACGATTCAAGATGGTCGCGTCAGAACCGTTAGCCTCTGTATTAGCCCTGAGCGTACAGAAGCACGTTATGACAAGATTCATTTATTTGATGTACAAGTTGGTGATGCGGTCGGTGGTTATCAAGAGTCTCGTTTCTTTGAACCAGGAACAGACGTCGTAGTCACATCTACTCCTTTTGGCAATATTGGCTTAATGGTATGTTATGACTTACGTTTTCCAGAGCTTGCTCTAACGCTAAGACAACAAGGCGCTCATATTCTTACTGCTCCTGCTGCATTTACCTACACAACAGGACAAATGCACTGGCAACTTTTGCTACAGGCTCGAGCGATGGATAGCCAATGTTATGTTTTAGGTGCAGCACAACAGGGCTGGCATGGTGAAAAACGACAAACCTGGGGACACTCTGGGGCAACAGATAATCGTGGTCAAATTTTAAGTATGATTGAAAATGAAGGGAATGGTTTAATCACTGTGCCCTTTGATTTAACAGCACAAGATCTCGTCCGCTCTTCAATGCCTCTAATGACACACCGTAAATTAATTCACTATTAAAAGTTTAATTATTCATGTGGAAATACTTATTTAGCTTTTTTTGCTTGGGGGCAAATATTCATTGTTATGCAGAGTTTGGTACAACGAATCATTTCGTTTCACCACCCGCACAGCTCAAATCAGATATTCTTCCCTCTACTCCTAAAGATATTCCTTTGCCTGCATTTGGCCAAAGAATAATTGGATGGGGAACGGGCGCAGAAGGTGCAAGACAACGTTTAGAAAACATTCAGCCAGCAGATGTTTCTATGATTAAAAAACAAGGAACAACGCTTGAGATGATCACTGCTTGGCAAGATTTTTATGAACAAGAGCAACAACGTAGTGTAAATAATCCTACTGCTAAATATCGTGCACGTTTGATGAAAAAAATTGCAGACCTATGGTAGGCACTTTTATCTAAAATATTTTTATCTTATGGAATAATTGATTCAATTATTCCATTTTTTATGCTCCTTAATTTATTTTATTCATAACCTATTCTTATGAACATTTAAGAAACTGAATAGAACACGATATACTACAAAAGCAATATTAGTTTCTTTGAGGAAGATATGGACCAAGACTGTCAAAACTTAAAGCTTGAGAATCAACTATGTTTCCTCGTCTATTCAACAAATTTAGCCCTTAATCAGCTCTACCGAAAACTTCTAACGCCTCTGGGTATTACTTATCCTCAATATTTGGTGATGTTAGTTTTATGGGAGCAGGATGAAGTGACTGTTTCAGAAATTGGTGCCAAGCTTTTTTTAGAATCATCAACTCTCACCCCTATTCTGAAAAAATTAGAAGCCCTACATTTTCTTCACCGCACTCGCTCAATGAAAGATGAACGCCAAGTTATTATTACGCTAAGCGATGAAGGAAAAAAATTAAAAGATCGAGCAATGAATATTCCAGCCGAAGTATTAGACGCAAGTTCATGTGATATGACAACACTACTGGGCCTAAAAGATCAACTTACTAAACTCCGTACAAACCTAGTCAAATAAACAGCAATTTTTTCAAAAAATATACTTGTCAAAATAATTAAGTCGTGTACGATATATTTGTATTCAATTTATTTTAGGAATAAAAACGATGTCATTAGAAAAAGTTGTTTATCGTGCAAAAGCTAAAGCAACCGGTGGTCGTGATGGCCGTGCAACCTCATCAGACGGTGTTTTAGATGTACAACTTGGTGTCCCTAAAGAAATGGGTGGCGCTGGCGGAGCTGTAACAAATCCTGAGCAATTATTTGCAGCGGGTTATTCAGCATGCTTTTTAGGAGCTTTAAAATTTGTTGCAAACCGCGATAAATTTAATATTAGCAAAGATGCTTATGTAGAAGGCGAAGTAGGTATTGGTCCAATTCCTACAGGTTTCAGTATTGAAGTGACTTTAAATGTGTACTTGGTTGGCATGGATCGTGAAGAAGCTGAAAAATTAGTTGCAGCAGCTCATATTGTTTGCCCGTATTCAAATGCAACTCGCGATAATATTGATGTGAACTTTAATATTGTGACCGAGTAATTTTTTAAGTTTTAAAAAATGCCCGAATCTTATCGGGCATTTTTATTGCTCATTACAAATTAGACTTCACTTGCTTCATTGGTTAC
The DNA here is from genome assembly GCF_900520355.1 of Acinetobacter calcoaceticus. Lineage (NCBI taxonomy): Bacteria > Pseudomonadati > Pseudomonadota > Gammaproteobacteria > Moraxellales > Moraxellaceae > Acinetobacter > Acinetobacter calcoaceticus. Next base: position 3,254,414 of record NZ_LS999521.1, read on the forward strand.
TCGAAGCACTTCTTCGAGTGTAGTTTTACCTGTAAGTACTTTGCGTAAACCATCATCACGGATAGAACCAGAGTACTGACGAGCATGATTTTCTAATTCATATTCAGCCGCATTTCCATGAATCAGACGGCGCATAGGCTCATCAACAGGCACGATTTCATAAATAGCCGTACGCCCATTGAAACCTAAGTGAGAACAGTGATCACACCCTTGAGCCTGTGGTAACTTCAACAAAGATTCACTATGAATATGCTGGAATACCTGTCTTTCGAAAGTATCCGCTTCACGCCATGTCATACAATGTTGACATAAAGTTCGAACCAAACGTTGAGCAACAACCCCAATTAAGGAGCTCGATAGTAAAAATGGTTCAATCCCCATATCTTTAAGTCGGGTGACCGCGCCAATAGCTGTATTGGTGTGCAGTGTAGATAAAACCAAATGACCCGTTAACGATGCTTGTACTGCAATTTCAGCAGTTTCCAGATCACGAATTTCACCCACCATGACTACATCCGGATCTTGACGCAACATTGCCTTTAAAGCACGAGCAAAAGTCATATCCACTTTAGTATTGACTTGTGTCTGCCCAATACCTTCAAGTTGATATTCAATCGGGTCTTCGGCTGTCAAAATGTTACGCGTATTGTCATTTAGATCAGATAAGGCTGCATACAAAGTGGTCGTTTTCCCCGAGCCTGTAGGACCTGTTACTAAAATAATGCCATGGGGACGATGCACGAGTTGGGTTAAACGCTCATAATCATTTGCCATCAGACCCAAATGGATCATATTAAGACGACCAGCTTGTTTATCAAGCAAACGCATTACAACCCTTTCACCATGTGACGATGGTAAAGTCGAAACACGGACATCCACTTCACGTCCAGCAAGACGTAAAGAAATACGACCATCTTGCGGTACACGCTTTTCTGCAATATCGAGTTTTGCCATGACTTTAATACGTGAAACCAGTAAAGGCGCCAACTCACGGCGTGGCTGTACAATTTCACGTAATTGACCATCTACACGTAATCGTACAGATAATTTCTTTTCAAAAGCCTCGATATGAATATCTGACGCGCCAACTCGAATTGCTTCAGAAAGAAGTGCATTAATAAGACGGACAATAGGCGCATCATCTTCTTGGTCCATCAAATCTTCTGTTTCTGGCACCTGATCGGCCAAGCTTAATAAATCAGGATGATCTTCTAAACCTGCTGCAACTTCTTGCGATTCCCCTGTATCTCGCGCATAACTTGTACTAAGCAGTGCATTAAATTCTTGTTCAGTGCATAACTGATAGTGGGCTGGTTTTCCTAAAATTCGTCTTGCTTCCTGCAATGCAATTTTTTCAGTATTTTGACGTCTAATAATAAATACTTGATCACCGTCATAACGAAATAAAACACCATGACGCTTGGCAAAACTATATGGAACTTGTATTTGTTTCAATATTTGCATCACAATTTATAATGATGAGTAAGATGATTTTGAGTGTACTCTAAGCAGATTACAGCGTGAAGTCTGTTTAACAACTCGGTAGAGGAATTTTACGTCTTGTTTGAAAATAATGAATATCAGCCTCGCCCCCAGAATTCCTTAAAATGGTGGGGAGAACAGCGCTTTGAAATTAATCAGTCTAAAGCATGGCAATTCGGTTCAATGCTTTTTCGTCTAACGCGCGGTATAAAAGAATGGCGTATCGAATATTATCGCCCATCTCTTCAAGACGATAATGAGCAAGATTGGCACCCAATCGCAGATCCGAATTTTGCCTTTCCGCATACTGTTCAAGTAGAACGCTACATGTTTCGGAAAACTAATCCGGAATTTTTACTTATGCCACGACTGGCAGACCGTTCAGTAGTAATTAAACCCGTTGATCCTATCTACATTCCAGCGGGACAACGTGGAACTCTCTATATTAGTACACCACTATGGATTGCTGGTTTGGTTGAAAGTCAGCATGAGCCTCTGTTTGAGATTCCCCTAATTCAGCCCAAAGATACATGGTTTGGTCCAAATGCCCAGCAAGGTGAAATTTGCTATGCCACTTCAGTAGATGGACGTACCGATTTGAACCTGTTAACACCGCGTGCTTTTCGTGCTGTAACCCCAATTGATTTTCACAATACCAGTAATCATCAATTGCGTTTTGACCGCATGAATGTACCAGTTACCGCCCTGCCTCTTTTCTATAGTGAAAGTACGGGGCGTTTATGGACTTCTCAAATTAAAGTTTATTATGAAGGCTCTGATCGCCCCGCACGCATTCGTATTGAAAACCGCACTCCACCACTTGCAGGTGAAGTGACCTATGTTCATCCGCCACGTTCACCTGGTGGTGCATTATTCAATATGTTTGATTCATTCTTTTAAGAGGTTTATATGGCTGATACAAGTATTCCTAAGGATATCGCTGATAGCCTCACAAGCATATTTACCAATATTAATACCGAACGTATTAGTGAAATTTTAGTCGCTGTTGTGCTCTGTTTTATTGGTTTTGTTCTTGCTCGTATTATTTCAAATACATTCATTAGAACCATTGGCTCACGTTTTAATGCTCATCAACGTTTGGTGTGGCGCCGCGGTATTTTTTATTTTATTTTCTTACTCTTCATTATGACGAGTTTAAAAGAAGCTGGTTTTAAACTCAGTGTATTTCTTGGTGCGGCAGGGATTTTAACCGTAGCACTTGGTTTCGCATCGCAAACGTCTGCCAGTAACTTAATCAGTGGTTTATTTTTGATTGGCGAAGGTTCGTTTGAAGTCGGGGATACGATCCAGATTACCCTGATTCGTGGAAATACGATTGAAGGTGAAGTGATCTCAATTGATTTGCTTTCTGTAAAACTACTTACATTAGACAATGTCTATATTCGTCTGCCAAATGAACAGCTTATTCGTGCTCCCGTACACAACTTATCTAAATACCCAATTCGGCGAATTCCAATTACACTCGCAATTAACTTTCACGAAGACATCATTAAAGTTCGTGAAGTTCTACTTAACGTAGCAGCTCATTATCCGCTTGTATTAGATGACCCAAAGCCTGCTGTTACAGTTACTGCATTCAGAGAATCATCGATTGAACTTTTATTTGCAATGTGGTGTAGACAAGAAAATTCTTTAAAAGTCCGAGATGAGATGCAAGAAAGAATTCGAAATGGATTTTTAGATAATCAGATTGAAATTCCTGTTCCTAAAATGGGTTTGATTGATCGACCACCTACTGTTTTTGCTGAAGATGATATCGATCAATACACTAATCAAAATGAGTTAAAACGAGAGCCTAAAGCTTAGGCTCTTCATTTTTTTGTACAGAGGATGACGGTGGTAATGGTGCAAGATAAGCAATAATTAACATTACCCCACCCGCCCCAATAAATGAAATGACTCGAGTTAATGTCGCACTTTGCGATAGATCAAGCAAAATTAGTTTTAATACGACAATTCCTAAAAGCGCAGCACCCACAAACCACAATTGACGAATCATTCTTCGACTAGAGAATGTGGTTAAAACGAATGCCAAGATGACCCAAAGCAATGTCAAACTTAACTGTACTAGACCATTTGTCCAAATTGCAGCACTCCAGAGTGGCGTCGCCCAATAATGGTGCAAACTTCTAACCACCACATTACTGAATACTAATAATCCCACTAGAATTGTTGTAATTTTAAAAGTCCACTCCAGTGATTTATCTTGATCAAAAGCATGTTGATAGATAATAAAGAGAAGACCTGCAAATACTACAATTGAAAGAAAATCAGTTAAGTTCAACAATGGAACAAAATAAAGGTACTCGGCAGAATGGATATCGACACTCACCACAAGCAACCATAGTAAACTTAGGCACCACACCGGAATTTGATGTAACAAAGCAGTTTTATGGGACTGGTAAGCCCAAATCGAATAAACCACTGGAACGAAAGCCAAAGCAACAATTGGCATTTGTGGAAAAATCGCCAAACCAACCGTGGCTAATGCCATCCAACTTAAACCAGCCCATGCCTTTAAAGACCCAAACTGACCTGACTGCGGTTGAGCCATAATGAATAAAGCACTGAGGAATGTTGCTGCAATGAGGAAAGTACCCTGTTGCAATATGCTCGGCCATTTAAATACGCTGAATATTTGACTGGTAAAGGCCTCACCCAAAATTAACAACAATAAAAGGCTAATTAGACTTAACTGTAAACTCTGCCATTGGACTCTTAGTTTGTAGTGAACGACTACACTAAATATTGATAATAATAATATCGCAACCATCAAATATGGGCTTAAGCCGTGATTTTGCCATGTCAATATTTCTATACCAGCGACAGCACCTGCATACATCCCTAAGCACAAGAAAATACCGCTAAACATGCTGGCACTAAAATAGTGTTGCTCTTTACTGTTGTATTGCAACAAATAGAAGGCTGAAATAAATTGGGCGATTGCATAAATACTTGTACTCAATGTTGGGAATTGTTCATTTGCCCAAAATTGATAAAACAATGCAATTGAACTTAGTAAAACTAAAATTACACCAATATATCGGCTTAAACGGTAGCGCTCAGTTACACCCCATACAATTAAGGCCGTACCTTGAGCGACCCAACCAATTGCAGTCCAGTGTGCTCCTTTCGCGAGTGGAAAGATTAGAGCAAAAAATGCAACGGCGAGAATGAAAAAGCTTTTTGCCAACACCGAAAGTTGAGGATGGGTCTTTTTGATCCAGAAAGTTAATACGGCATAAGTACCAGCCAAAACAGCAGCACCAATCGTCAACGCTTGGGTAGACTCATGAACTAAATAGGCATGTAGCGTAAAGCCAAGTACAGGCACACTAAAAATAAGACCAACATCTAACAGTGGAGGTAAACGAATCCCTTCTCGTTTTTCAGGTGTTGAAACTCGAGATATATTTTGGCTATAACGCACACTGAGCCAAATAAATAATCCTATATGCAGCCATAAAATCCAGTCTAATGTGTCAAATTTTGCAGGTTCTGCATAAAAACCTATCGCGCTACCACCAATAAACATCGTGGCAAAGAAAGTGATTTGATTCAAAACTTTCCAAGGCTGAATAAAGTTAACGGCAGCAACAGCAAGATTAATGACCAAATAGTAGCTAAATAAGAAAACCACATCGGGACGATATTGCGGAATGACCAGTGGCGCTGCGTAAGCCATGCCGAGTGCTAAAATCGCTAAATAAATCGCCTGTTGCTTTAAACTTAAAAATACAGTGATTGCTAATAAAATAGTAAATAAGATGCTAGCTGTAGTTAGGCTGGCAATCACACCAAAATGATGCGAGAACACAAGTGTTAGGAATACAACTGCCAGTCCGACACCTTGCAATGCCACAGCAAAAAGTTGATTTTTCTTTTGTAAGATATATCCAAATGCCGTTAATACACCTCCAGCAACAGCGATAAACCCAAGTTTCAAACCCAAACTTAGCTGCCAGTGCTCGCTTGCGAAACGCAGTAACAACACTACCCCAACCATGAGCACAGCAACAGCAACTCTTAAAATCGGATTGCCATGTACCATCCAATCTATTGCTGGTTGCCACCATGCAGTTTGTACAGGAGCTAAATTTTCTTTTTGGTCTAAAGAGTTCATTTCAGGTAGAGCAGGCTTGATCATATTGTTTGGATCAATTTGCCCCGATACAGGCGTTACAACATCTGTATTTATTGCTTCATTTACATGAACATTTTGTTTTGCTGTCTCGAGGTACAATAGTCTTGTATGGAATGCACTAATCGTTTGGACCAAACATAACAATAAAACCAGTAATGCACCGCCAGCAATCCACATCCAGTGATTCATATAAGCAACTAACGCAACCAAGGCAGCCGTATAAATCACTGTTGTTTGCATACGAATAGAATAAAGAGGATTTGCCTGATGTGAAAACTGTTGTTCTAAATGAGTCAGACGCTGATGCAAATTTGATAATAACTGAACCAGTACTACCACGAGTGCAATCGATAAAGCAGCAACAGCACTCTGGAATTTAAAACCAATCGAAATGGCTAAAAACAAAGTCAAAGCGATCAAAACAATGATCATTCCCTGTTTGTCTTTTTTATACATGGGCTTAGCAATATGACACCTTCATTACATGTCATCTTACTTCAAGGCAATACAAGCGTATATTTATACATACAAAATACTGCAAAAATCATAAACCTGCATTCATATCCGTTTTCACGTAAAATACCCGTAATTCAGATTAAGGAATTGTTCAATGCCACCATTTGTCTTGGTTGATGGGTCCTATTTTTTATTTCGTGCATATCATGCATTACCACCATTGACGACCTCTACAGGGTTACATACCAATGCAATACGTGGAGCAATTTCTGCGATTCAAAAACTTATGCGTCGTATGCAACCGACGCATATGGCCGTAATTTTTGACACTCCCGAACCAACCTTCCGTCATAAGCTTTCACCCATTTATAAAGGTGATCGCCCAACAATGCCCGAAGAGTTATCTCAACAAATTCCATATTTACATGCATTGATTAAAGCTCAAGGTATTCCTTTATATAGTCTCCCTGGCGCAGAAGCGGATGACATTATTGGTACACTTGCTAAACGTGCCGTACTCGAAGGCCACCATGTTCTCATCTCGACTGGAGATAAAGACATGGCTCAATTAGTTAATGATCATGTAAAGTTAGAAGATAGTTTTAAAGATCGCGTAATGGACACTGACGGTGTATTTGAGAAGTTTGGAGTTTGGCCAAATCAGATTATCGACTACTTGACTCTGATGGGCGATGCATCCGACGGTATTATGGGTGTTCCAGGCATTGGTGCAAAAACAGCAGCAAAATTACTGACTGAATATGGCACCCTAGAGAATATTATTGCCAATGCAGACCAACTTAAAGGCAAGATTAGTCAGAATATTAAAGATAATTTAGACAATATTAAGCTTGATCATCAGCTAGCAAGTATTGTGTGTGATCTTCCTTTAGAACTCGACTGGCATGAATTAAAGCTTATCGACCCAAATGTTGATGCTTTGCGTAACTTATATACTGAACTTGAGTTTAGAAATCAGTTACAGTCACTTGACCATCCAAATAATCCGAACAGCTCTGCTTATAAACAACAAGTTTCACAAGTCGTAGTACAAGATGAGGTTAAACCAGCTGATTCGATAGAAACCGAAGATCAGGCCAGTTTAACGAGTCAAGATGACCAGCTTGGGACTGCCAATTACCACACTGTTTTAACTCAAGAAGCATGGGATCAACTCTGGCAACGCATGCAAAATGCCGATCATTTTGCGATTGATACAGAAACCACGAGTCTTGATTATCGTATTGCCGAAATGGTTGGTTTTTCAATCGCATTTGATGCACAAGATGCTTACTATGTTCCTTTGGCGCATAACTATGAAAATGCGCCACAGCAACTGAACCGTGAGCAAATTCTGGCTCAAATTAAGCCTGTACTAGAAAATGAAGCGGTTAAAAAAATCGGTCATCATCTTAAATACGATGCACATATTTTCGCTAACCATGGAATTGAGTTAAAAGGCTGGTATTTCGACAGCATGTTGGCGTCTTATGTACTGAATGCAGCAGCAACTCGTCATGGAATGGATGATGTTGCCCGTGTCTACCTAAGTCACTTAACAACGACTTTTGAGCAAATTGCTGGCAAAGGTGCAAAGCAGAAAACATTTAATCAAATTGAGATTGAAGTCGCTGCTCACTATGCAGCAGAAGATGCACATGTGACCTATCGTTTGTATGAAGTCCTTTCAAACAAACTTAAACCATTTCCTGAACTAGAAAATATTTTATATAACATCGAAATGCCAGTTGCCCGAATTTTATCGAGTATGGAAGAGAATGGCATTCGTTTAGATCATGCATTCCTCGATAACTTAAGTGTTGAATTTGCAAAAACTATGGAAGGTCTTGAAAATCAAGCCATGGAAATTGCAGATGAAACTTTTAATATTGCTTCACCTAAACAAGTAGGGGAAATTCTATTTGATAAATTAGGAATCAAAGGCGGGAAAAAAACTGCAACTGGGCAATACAGTACAAGCGAAAGTGTTTTAGAAAAAATTGAACATCCTTTAGCGGAAATTATTTTAGAACATCGCGGTTTAGCAAAGTTAAAGAGTACCTATACGGACCGTCTGGTTGAACAATCTCATAATGATACGCATCGTGTACATACGAGCTATCATCAAGCGCTAACAGCGACAGGTCGCCTATCCTCTTCCGATCCTAACTTACAAAATATTCCAATTCGTAGACAAATTGGCCGTCAGATTCGTAAAGCTTTCATTGCACCGGAAGGCCGAGTTCTATTGGCTGCCGATTACTCGCAAATTGAACTACGTTTAATGGCACATTTTTCTCAAGATGATGCTTTAGTACATGCGTTCCAACATGGACAAGATGTTCACCGTCGTACTGCCGCCGAAGTATTAGGTATTGCAATTGAAGATGTGACTAATGACCAGCGTCGTCAAGCCAAAGCAGTAAACTTTGGTCTACTTTATGGTATGTCTGAGTTTGGCTTAATTCGTCAATTAGGCTTCACACGTCAAGAATCGCAAAACTATATCAAGCAATATTTCCAACGTTATCCTGGCATTTATGAATATATGCAACGCACGCGTCAAGTTGCCTCAGAACAAGGGTTTGTTGAAACCATTTTAGGTCGTCGTCTTTATACACCAGATATTGATGCACGAAATGTGATGGTGCGTAAGGCTGCCGAACGTGCAGCTATCAATGCACCTTTACAAGGTAGTGCAGCTGATATTATTAAACTTGCGATGATTGAAGTAGATAAAATTCTGCCAAAAGATCAGGCAAAGTTACTTCTTCAAGTACACGATGAATTAGTTTTTGAAGTAGATCAAAACATTGCCGATGAGCTTTCTAAGCAAATTGCAAATGTTATGGAATCGGTTCTAGAAATTTCAGTGCCTTTACTTGTTGAAGTAGGACAAGGTCTAAACTGGGATGATGCTCATTAATTAACAGAAATAAAAAAAGGGCTGTTAAATACAGCCCTTTTTTATTGAATCAGCTTAAAGTCCGGTTAAGAGAACTTTCGCTACTTCATTCATTAATATCTCGGCAATATAGAGTGCCAAAAATGCCAAAATTGGAGATAAATCAATCATTCCCATATTAGGCAATAAACGACGGAATGGCGCGAGTAATGGTTCAGCTAAATCTTGAATCACCTCAATATAAGGTGAACGCGATTGCGTAAACATGACCACCCAACTCAAAATGATTGTTGCGAAAATTAAATAACGGCAGAAACGAATCAAATCCTGAATCATGGTTACAAATGTCAGAATCAGTAAATGAATCGGACTATTTGGCATAGAGCCAGAAAGATACATCACACCGAAAATTTTCAGTAAATACAACGTAATTAAAAGAACCAACGCAGCCAAATTAAATCGGCCTTTTGCGACCGTCGGAAAAATTCGGCCAAAAATATCAACAATCTTAGTCGCTTTTACGGTCGATAAAACCACAGGATTATAAGGACTTACTGCCGCTAATTGTATTAAAAAACGGAAAAAGACCAATAAAATCGCGACATTAATTAAAATTCCAAAAATTAGCGCAGAATTTGCACCCATAGTTGTCTTATCCTATTTAAGCTATTTCGCACTGTCACTCAATTCTTGAGCCAATTCTTGACTACGCTTCTGAGCAGCAGCCAATGCAGATTGAATATTTTGGGAGATTTGTGCACGGTCAAAAACTTCAAGTGCAGCTTGTGTTGTACCATTTGGCGATGTCACATTCTTACGAAGTTCAGATGGAGTATTTGAACTGGTAATTGCCATTTGAGCTGCACCTAACGCCGTTTGAAGAGTCAAAGCGGTTGCAACTTTTTCATCCAGTCCTAAATTCTTACCCGCACGGATCATACTTTCCATCAAATAGAAAAAATATGCAGGACCTGAACCAGAAACTGCTGTTACCGCATCAATTTGAGCTTCGGAGTTTACCCAAATTGTTAAACCTGTGGCTGCTAAAATCTGACTTGTTAATTCACGATCCGAAGTACCTACTACATCATTTGCATAGATACCATGCGCGCCTGTTTGAACCAGAGCTGGTGTATTTGGCATAACTCGTACAATTCGATCGCTATCAATTAAATTTGATATTGTTTGAATTTCAGCACCAGCAATAATTGAAATGACCAATTTATCTGATAACAGACCTTTCAAGGGACGTAAAACAGTCGCCAAAACTTGGGGTTTTACCGCCAGTACGACAACATCAGCATTTTGAATTGCAGCCACGTTATCTTGTGTGACGTGGACTTCTTTCTCTTGTAATAATTGACGGATCTGTTCAACAGGATCTGAAACAGTAATACGTGTCGGTGGTAAACCTCTTGAAATGAGCCCACCAATTAACGCTTGGGCCATATTACCGCCACCAATAAAACAGATATTACAATTTACTGCACTTGCCATAACCATATTCGCCATTTACCAGATTACAAGAATGAGAAATTAAATCTGGTTGCCATCCTCCTTGCTCACAATACGGAGACTGAGCCAACCAAAATCCTTTCGGTGTAAAAACCCCAAGCATAACATTATCTATGACTAATATTTGAATTGTATGACGAAGCCAAGGCAAAATATGTGCTTCTTGAATTGCTTTTTTTAACGGCCATTGGCCAACACGACCATATAAATGGACTTTTTCTCCACCCTGACGTCGAATTATTCTCAATTTTTTATTTAATAAAGATGAAGCTAAACCGATATTTTTTTGTGTAATCTGAAAATTTCCTGAAGCGAAATGCACTATTTCTCCCATTTGGAAATGATGCTCCGATTCAGCCTCAACAGGACTTAAGGTTTCAGCAAGAAAAACCTGCTTACTCAATCTATAAAGATTCTGTTGATAACGGACATAGTAAAACTGATTCCAGTGTAATGCTGCTTGTGCATCAGACTTTGAATCAATCACTTCATTTTTTAAGCGCTCGACCATTTCAAATGCAGGTCGATATTGCCCATCACCTTTCATCCAAACTGAAAGTAACTGACGCTGACGGGCAGCCGATAAATCTAACAGTTTAGTTAAGTCTAAACACTCAGCGGTACCACAATACTTTAAATCGACTATCAAAACTTCTTCTAAAATTTCAGAAGCATCTTGCATCAAATAGCTGGTTCGACTAAGTGCTTGCTGCATTTTAGGAAATCGATTTTGTAAAAATGGCCAAAGTTCCTCACGTGACCATGCTCGATCATAGTGAATATCGTAATTTGTAGGGTCATTTACATATTCAACTTCAAGTTGGGTAGTCCAATCGACAATTTGCTCACGAGTTAAATCTAAAAAAGGACGCCAAATTGTCATATCTACGCGGTAATCAATAGACTGCATAGCAGCAAGGCCATCAACACCTGCACCCGACATCAACCTCAACATTACTGTTTCAGCCTGATCTTGTTGATGATGAGCAAGTACTAAAATTTCGTTAGCTTGTAAATGCTGTCGATAAGCTTGATAACGTGCCTGACGTGCTTGAGCTTCCAAATTACCGTCGGTAACTTGAACCTTTTGAATAATATAAGGGATATCTAAGCAAGTAGCTTGTTTAGCAACGAGTTTACCCCATTCTGCACTTTGTGATTGCAGTTGATGATCGATATAAATCGCTCGAATCTTTTGAGGGAAAATTTGAGACATCAAATGTAGTAGCAGCATTGAATCCATGCCGCCACTACATCCAATAAGAAAAGAACTATTTTCTGAAAACAGTTGAGCCTGCGTTAAGACATTATGCCTAAATTTGCGCTGCCAAACTTCATTAAACGTTGATAACGTGCTTCGCATCGTTCATTTGCATCCATTGGTAGCAATTCATCCAAAGCCTGCTTCAAAACTACTTTTAGATTTTGCATTACATGCTCAGGATCTAAATGTGCCCCTTCACCTTCATCTACTACATATTCAACAATACCTAGAGATTGTAATTTATCTGCTGTCAAACCTAGAGCTTCGCTCGCTTGAGCCGCTTTTTCAGCAGTTTTCCATAAAATAGATGCGCAGCCTTCTGGTGAAATCACAGAATAAATACTATGCGATAACATAATTACTCTGTCAGCAACGCCAATACCTAAAGCACCACCAGAACCACCTTCACCAAGTACTGTTGCAACAACAGGAACCTTCAAACTTGAAAGTTGAGCAAGGCTAGTTGCAATTGCTTCGGCTTGTCCACGTTCTTCAGCACCAACACCAGGGTAAGCACCCATAGTATCAATAAACGTAAAGACCGGAAGATTAAAACGCTCAGCCATATCTAATAGGCGTTGAGATTTACGGTAACCTTCAGGGTTAGCCATACCGAAGTTATGCTTTAATTTTTCACGGGTACTACGACCACGGTGTTGTCCAATGACCATCACAGGTTGACCGTCAAAACGAGCAAGACCACCTACCATCGCACCATCGTCACCAAACAAACGATCACCATGCAAGGCGTCAAATTCTGTAAAGATTTCACCGACATAATCTAGAAATTGCGGACGTTCAGGATGACGTGCAATTTGAACCGTTGTCCACGCTTTGGACTGAGTAGCTTTTTTCATAGGTCGAATATTATCCCTTTAATCGATAAATTTTTCCGACTGAATATTCAATTCAATGTCCCAATGCTTAAACTGATCTTGCTCATCATGCAAGTCCGCAACTAACAATGGCCATTGTTTGGCATCACCAGAAACACTAAGCTGCCATTGTTGATCATTTATGATGGTCAGTTCAATGGCAGGAAGCATCTGATCACTTCGACTATGGTTGAGTAAAACTGCTAGGCGAAGCAATAAACATAAGTAAAGTAATTTATGACCACCAGCCTTCAAAATTTCGTTTTTTACATCATTTCGCAATTTACGACGATGGTGAGCAACTAAATGTGAAAGATGATTTTGATCAATTTGCGAGAAACCTGGAATATCAGAATGCTGTAACAAATAAGCACCATGGCGATGATAACCACCATGACTAATTGCTAAACCAATCTCATGCAAATAAGCTGATCGACGCAGTAAGTCACTGTCTTCACTCGTTAAATTAAGAGATTTCGCCACACCATCAAATAATTGCTGTGCTGTATTGACAACACGTTCTGCTTGTTTAGGGTCAGCATTATAACGACCCATTAGAGCCTGTACACTGCGGTCGCGTATATCCTCATGTTTAAATCGACCTAATAGGTCATACATAACACCTTCGCGTAATGCACCATCAGAATATGCCAAACGATCAATTTCTAGAACTTCAAAAACTGCGTACAAAATTGCCAATCCGGCTGGCAAAACTGCTCGTCGATCTTCTCTTAAACCTTCAAAATCAATTTCAGAAACGTTTTTAAACTTAAGTAATTTATCTTTAAGTTTGTATAAACCTTCTCGAGTGACATTTTCTTGTTCATCACTTAAGCCCATATTAACCATAATTTGGCGACAGGCTTTAATCGTTCCACTCGAACCAACGACAGTATCCCACCCTTCCATTTTATAAGTCGTTGCAATAGCAGAAAGTTCTTTACGAGCAGCAACTACGGCCTTATCAAATGATTTCTGGGTAATTTCCCCATCAGAAAAGTAAGCTGTTGTATAGGCCACACAACCCATTTGTAATGATTCGGTGTAAATAGGTTCAAACTCTTCACCGATAATAAATTCGGTAGAACCACCACCAATATCGACGACCAAGCGACGTCCACCATTGGCCATGGTATGCGATACACCCAAATAGATCAGACGGGCTTCTTCTCGTCCTGCAATAATTTCAATAGGTTTAGGTAAAATTTCTGCAGCTTTTTGAATAAATTCATGACCATTTTTTGCCTGACGCAAGGCATTAGTAGCCACAATTCGTAAACGATTAGGTTGAACAGAACTCAATCTACCAACAAAACGGGCTAGACATGCCAAACCACGTTGCTGAGCTGCTTCTGTTAAATTTTTATTTTCATCTAAACCAGCTGCAAGCTGTACTTTTTCTGACATCGAAGCAACTTTTTTAACTTCACCGTGATCTACCCGTGCAATTGCAAGGTGAAAGCTGTTCGACCCCATATCTATGGCGGCAAGTAATTCTTCATCAATCAGAAAGTCAGACATTATTGAACTAAACCCATAACAATTCACGCCTAGAGTAATTCACACGAATGCAATTGAAAAGCCATTTTCATCAACAATTAACTGTCATTTATATTTTTCTATTTATGAGTTGATTGTACAAGTCGATGGTGAATATCGTGAGCATCCATTAGACAAATTTAGTTAAGCCTTGAATAATGGCATCAAACCCTTACATTGAACTAAGTAGCTATGTAATACTGATAGAGATAATTTTCTCCTGTAGTAATAGCACTTTTTTCTAAAAATTGGAGCCGTACCATGTCTGCGACTATTGTAAATACAACTGATGATAACTTCCAAGCAGATGTTCTAGACGCTGAAACACCTGTACTTGTTGACTTCTGGGCAGGTTGGTGTGCACCTTGTAAAGCAATTGCACCTGTTCTTGAAGACTTATCAAGTGAATATGCTGGTAAAGTAAAAATTGTTAAAGTTGATGTGACTTCTTGCGAAGATATTGCGGTGAAATACAATATCCGCAATATTCCTGCTTTATTACTTTTCAAAAATGGTGAAGTCGTAGCTCAACAAATTGGCGCTGTACCTCGCTCTAAACTTGTAAGCTTTATTGATGAAAATGTTTAAGTCAAAATGCTAAGAATGAAAATACGCTATACTTTTATAGCGTATTTTTTTCGGCTATAAATTGACAAATTAACTAAGCTGGCTTATATTGCATGCTCAAGAGGCACTGAAGGGAATCATCTTCGTCCGGCTTCTTACAAGACACAAACATAAAGATCGCCACTCGGCAACAGAAATTGTTTTTTCACATTTTTCTTCGAAACAATCAATCAGACTTCTGAATTGTTATTGTGTAAATACAATTGCGATAATCTTTTTTGTATGCGAGCGATTTTTCTTCTTTTTAAACCACACTCTACTCTTTCCTAATTCTGACCCTTATGAATTTAACTGAACTCAAGAAAAAACCAATTGGTGAATTAATTAAAATTGCTGAATTTATGGGCCTGGAAGGTATGGCTCGTAACCGAAAGCAAGATATTATCTTTGCCATTTTGAAACGCCATGCGATGAATGGCGAAGAAATTTTTGGTGACGGCGTTCTTGAAATTCTCTCTGATGGTTTTGGTTTTTTGCGCTCTGCCGCAGGTTCGTATTTAGCAGGTCCGGATGATATTTATGTGAGTCCCTCACAAATCCGACGCTTTAACTTGCGTACAGGCGATACCATCACAGGTACTATTCGCCCTCCAAAAGAAGGTGAGCGTTATTTTGCGTTGCTCAAAGTTAACCAGATTAACTATGACACGCCAGAAAATTCTCGAAATAAAATTCTATTTGAAAACTTAACACCCCTTTTCCCAACCGAACAATTGGTTATGGAACTAGGTAATGGTACGACAGAAGACTTAACTTCTCGTGTTGTTGACTTAGTTGCGCCAATCGGTAAAGGTCAACGTTCTATTATTGTTGCACCGCCAAAAGCGGGTAAGACAATGCTACTTCAAAATATTGCTCAATCTATTGTTAGAAACAATCCTGAAGTATTCCTGATTGTTCTATTAATTGACGAGCGTCCAGAAGAAGTAACTGAAATGGAACGTACTGTTCGCGGTGAAGTCATTGCTTCAACATTCGATGAAGCTCCTGCTCGCCACGTACAAGTTGCAGAAATGGTGATTGAAAAAGCAAAACGTCTTGTTGAACATAAAAAAGACGTTGTGATTCTGCTTGACTCTATTACCCGTTTAGCGCGTGCATATAACACTGTCATTCCTTCATCAGGTAAAGTATTAACTGGTGGTGTAGATGCTCACGCATTAGAGCGCCCTAAACGCTTCTTCGGTGCTGCACGTAATATTGAAGAAGGTGGATCTCTTACGATCATCTCAACTGCTTTGATTGAAACAGGCAGTAAAATGGATGACGTAATTTATGAAGAATTTAAAGGTACAGGTAACCAAGAGATCACTCTTGATCGCCGTATTGCTGAAAAACGCGTCTTCCCTGCCATGAATATTAAGAAATCTGGTACCCGTCGTGAAGAGCGTTTAATGGATGATGATAACTTACGTAAAGTATGGATCCTCCGTAAGCTCCTTCATCCTATGGATGAGTTGGCGGCAATGGAATTCTTACTTGATCGTATGAAAGAAACTAAAACAAATGATGATTTCTTCGATCAAATGAAGCGTAAAGCTTCAACTTAATCGATTAATCTTCAATAAAAAGCCACTCTTTTGAGTGGCTTTTTATTTGGTTGACAAGCTTTACACAAAAATACATTTTGCAGTTTTTTATGTAAAATTATTTATAAGCTTTTGATAATAATTATTTTTGAATTAAAAAAAACAAGTTTTTTAATAGCTTACCTCCACCTTTTCCAATACACTCGGGCTAATTGATTGTTTTTTTCTGTTAAAAAACAGACTGTTTTTCTCTTTTTCATACGTTTTTTCGACAGACGACAGTAGTATTTCAGCATTTGCAGTGATAGCATAGCGGCAGACCAGTTAGACTGCTCCATGCGTTGTTACCTAGCTACGTTTTAGGAATAATAAAAGCAAAACAGTCCAACTTAGGTTTTTTTAATCTCAAATCTTTTTTGTGAGAGTGATGCCATGTTATTCAAAAAATTTGCTGCTGTTGCTGCTGTAGCTGCTACTTTAGCTTTCGTTGGTTGTTCTAAGAAAGAAGAAGCTCCTGCTGCTGCTGCTTCTGAAGCTGTAGCTGCTGCTTCTGAAGCTTCTACTGCTGCTTCTGAAGCTGCTACTGCTGCTTCTACTGCTGTTGATGCTGCTGCTTCTGAAGCTTCTGCTGCTGCTGCTTCTGCACCTGCTGCTTCTGAAGCTTCTGCTGCACACTAATCTATAATTTAGATTAGAAAAAAAGAGGACATTTGTCCTCTTTTTTTACGCCTAAATTTTATATTCCTAAGCCCACTTCACTTAATATATCTAGATACATTGACATAACATCGTAGTGGAATAAACCTGTCTAAATATAAGTAAAAAAAAGCAGATCAATCGATCTGCTCATTTCCAACGCGTTGTCTAAACTTTTGACCTGCTCTAAAGGTCACTACACGGCGAGCAGAAATTGGAATTTCTTCGCCTGTTTTAGGATTACGTCCTGGACGTTCGCGTTTATCTCTTAATTCAAAATTACCGAAACCAGAGAGCTTAACCTGCTCTCCCGCAATAAGTGCTTGGCTAATTTCGTCGAAGAACAACTCGACCATTTGTTTTGCTTCACGGCGATTTAAGCTGGTTAACTCACTTAAATGATCAGCCATGTCTGCTTTAGTTAATGCTGTCATGAGGCCCTCAATGTCGCTTGATAAGTGTTTTCTAACACTTGGATAATATTGTCCATACCAGATTTAATTTCAGCATCTTCAAGCGTACGTGAAGGATGTTGCCACAAAAGTGCAAACGCTAATGAGCGCTTACCATCTTCGACACCCTGCCCCGTATACACATCGAATAACCATGTAGAGTCTAAAAGCTCTCCACCAGTTTGTTCGATTAACTGCTGAATATCTCTAACATTTATATTATCAGAGATTAAAAGCGCAATATCACGTCTAACCGAAGGAAAACGTGATAATTCTGTAAAATTAGATACATAAGATTGCAAAACAGCTGTTTGATCGAGTTCAGCAACCCAAGTCGTGCTTAAATCAAGGTCATTTTCTAGAGATGGATGCAAACGACCTAAGTAACCAATTGATTTACCATCAACCAAAATCTCAGCTGATTGCCCTGGGTGCAACCACGCGCGTTCTGAACGAACATATTCAACATTTACACGTCCAGCAGCTAATATCTCTTCAATCTCACCTTTGAAATCAAAGAAATCCATTGGTTGAGGCTTAGCATGCCATGATTCTGGTTCTTGCGAGCCGACTGCCACCAAAGCCAAGGTAGGGGTCTGCTGTAAGTCTTCAATGCTCTTAGCATTTTGATAATCAAAACGCAGCCCGAATTCGAAGAAACGAACACGACTTTGCTGACGGTTGAGATTATATTGTACGCAAGGAATTAAACTAGAAAGCAACGTACTACGCATTGCAGCCAAATCGCTTGAAATTGGATTTGCTAACATCAATGGCTTAACTTCGGGATTTAATTGCTTTTCAAGTTTCGCATCCGCAAAACTAAAACTAATTGCTTCTTGATAACCTAAAGTCACGATCGTTTGACGCAACTCAGTGAGCTCAAAACGATCTTGGTATTTAGCAAATTTAACATCCATGCTTGGTAAGCTAATCTGGATATTGTCATAGCCATCAATACGCGCAACTTCTTCAATTAAATCTTGATAAATAGCCATATCATAACGATGCGATGGCGGCACTACGCTCCACTCACCTTCAGCTTTAACTGTTACCTTACACCCTAGTCGGGTTAAAGCATCTGCAATGAACTCACCTGCGACTTGATATCCCAATAATTGGTCTACCTGAGCTTGTTTCAGTTCAATGGCTTCACGTTTTGGAAGTAAGTCAGTTTTTTCAGCTACAGTAATTGGGCCAAATTCACCACCCGCTAACTCTTGAATAAGCTGAGAAGCACGATTCATCGCAATTAAAGGTAATTCAAAATCTACACCACGTTCATAGCGCTGCGAAGAATCTGTATGTAAACCAAAACGACGAGCACGTCCAGCAATAGCAAGTGGAGCGAAGAAAGCACTTTCTAAGAAGATATCAGTCGTATCATCGGTTACACTTGACGCTAAACCACCCATAATTCCAGCAATTGCCAAAGCTTTTTGGTCGTCAGCAATCACCATAATATCTTCTGGCAACTCAACTTCTTGATCATTCAGAAGTTGTAACTTTTCTTGTTGTGTTGCTTGACGAACATGTACCGTCCCTTCGATTTTAGACAAATCGAATGCATGCATTGGTTGACCCAATTCCATTAGGACATAGTTGGTCACATCAACCAAAATACTATGAGTACGGATTCCTGAACGTGATAAAGCCTGTGCCATCCACTCAGGAGTAGCAGCTTTTATATTAACATTTTTAACTACACGCCCTAAATAACGCGGAGCGCCTTCAGTACTGATAACTACTTTTTTCTCATCAGCAATGGTGGCATCAACCGCGTTAATTACGGGTTCATTCATTTGCAATTGATTAATAACTGCAATTTCACGGGCAATACCACGAATACTAAAACAGTCACCACGGTTTGGCGTAATACTGATATCAATAATATTGTCGTCAAGTTTGAGGTATTCACGGATATTTACTCCGACTGGAGCATCGGCTGGTAATTCAAGTAAACCATCGATTTTATCTTCAAGATCAATCTCAGAAGCACCACAAAGCATTCCTTGTGATTCAATTCCACGAAGTTTACCTTTTTTGATTTTAAAATCGCCAGGTAATACTGCCCCAATGGTTGCAACTGGAGCTTTCATTCCAGCGCGAACGTTCGGTGCGCCACACACAATTTGTAAAGGCTCACCCGAACCAATATTCACTGTTGTAACACGTAAACGGTCTGCATCAGGGTGCTGCTCAACAGTTAACACTTCACCAATTACAACGCCTGTAAATGGTTTAGCCACTGGTGCCAATTCATCAACTTCAAGACCAAGCATCGTCAACTGATCAGATAATGTATCACTATCAATTGCCGGGTTAACCCATGTGCGTAGCCAATTTTCGCTAATCTTCATCTTTATAAACCTTTTTTAATCCTGAAAAACTGTTAGGCAAATTGGCGTAAGAAACGCACATCATTTTGATAGAACATACGCAAGTCATTAATGCCATAACGCAACATCGCAAAGCGCTCTACCCCTAAACCAAAAGCAAAGCCTTTGTATTTATCAGGATCAATACCCGCGGCACTTAATACATTTGGATGTACCATGCCACAGCCTAAAACTTCTAACCAACGGCCACGTTCATCCATAATATCTACTTCTGCGCTTGGCTCAGTAAACGGGAAATATGATGGACGGAAACGTACCTTTAAATCTTTTTCAAAAAACTCATTAAGCAGATTAATCAATAAACCTTTTAACTCAGCAAAGCTGGTGTTCTCGGCAACGTATAGACCTTCGATCTGATGGAACATTGGTGAATGCGTTTGATCTGAGTCACAACGATAAACACGCCCAGGACATACAATACGAATTGGTGGCTCACTTGTTTCCATTGTACGGATCTGTACACCAGAGGTATGCGTACGCAGTAAATGAGTGGCATCAAAATAGAAAGTATCGTGCATAGCACGCGCTGGATGGTGACCAGGAATATTTAATGCTTCAAAATTGTGATAGTCATCTTCAACTTCTGGGCCAGTCGCGACTGTAAAACCAGCTTTAGTGAAGAACTGACAAATTCTTTCTTGTACTTGAGTAACAGGATGAACTGTACCAACACGTTGACCGCGGCCCGGCAAAGTAATATCAATCGTTTCACTTGCTAGCTTTTGCTCAAGTGCTGCCTGTTGTAATGCCGCTTGACGTTCTGTTAAAGCAGTATTAATTGTTTCTCGAACAGCATGAATCGCAGCACCTTGTACTTTGCGTTCTTCAGGGTCCATTTTCCCTAATGCTTTCGATTGTTCTGCAAGCTGGCTTTTTTTCCCTGTAAATTGCACACGTACCTGATCAAGTGCAACAAGGTCTTGAGCTGCTGCAATGGCAGCAAGCGCTTCTGTGGTCAGGGCTTCCAGTGACATATTAACTCTCAAAGCAACAAATTAAAAAAATATAATAAAACACTGCATTCTAACAGTTTTTCATCGAATTGATGAAGTTTATCCATCATGAAAAATGTATTAGGCAACAAAAAGATAAAACGTATAAGATAATAGCATCGTCAATGAGATCAACTATTATGGCGCTCAATCAAATTTGGAAACAACAACTTACGCTTGTGACGTATGGCAATGAATACCTCCGCCAAAACTTAAGCTTTACCCAATGGCGACAACATCATATTTTTGACCACCATAGTTTTCAATTTCGTGACTTAGCTTCTCAGCATTTACTCGCCCAACACTTTCAAGTTTGGCTAGAAGCGCTAAAAAAACAAGGTACCACTCAGCTTAGTTTACATTTATCAAGCCTTCTAAATGAAGAGCAAAATCCAAACAGTAACGTTGAGCTTTTACCTTACACTCATTTTATCGTTAGCCATCAAAATGATAAGAAATTTGCATGGATTTTCGGCCATGAACTTGCTGAATGGTATAACAATGATAATGAGTTTGAAGCCCCTCCTTCACAAACCTGTGAGCTTCATTTAGAAACTTTCTGGCGTTTTGAACTAAATGAAAAGTTATCAAAAAAAATTGAAGCTGATTTAAAAAATCCGCCATGGCAAGAAATTGCTGACTTTATGGATAGTGAATTATTTCGTAGTAAATACGCAGCAGGTTTTGAGGAACCAGAATTTCAAAAAGCTCATTTGGATGGTACAAATATTACGAACCAAGAACCAAGACTTGCTTTAATTCCAGAGAGCTATCCAGCAGATTATGCTCACCAGCTTCTAAATCGTACTCAAGCATTAAGCAATTATTTAGAACAAAAGAAACGACTTGCAAATGATCCGTTAGGAGAAGAGCTAGACCAAGAACAACTCATTAATTTAAGAAATTTTACGCAAAAAACTGATGATCTGTTTGCCAAACTTATTGTTAAGGCTGCTAATCACTATCAAACAGCTCAAATAATTCCAGTCGCTAAAGCCTCTCCATTCGAGCAATCAAGTGAAAGTCCTCAACACTTGAAATCTCACCACCATAAAGGCACTGGTTCAGGCGTTATTAAGCTGATTATTCTAACGATTATTATTTGTGCATTGGCTTATTATTTTGGGCTATAACTTAGATTAGAGTTCCCATTGATAAAGTAACTCTGTTATTTCGAAACCGAACTCAGGTAGTTCGGTTTCACCAATTATTTTGGCTCCCATTTTTTCATAGAAGAAACGGCTTGGATTTTTATTAAAAACGTCTAAACGAATAGAAGCGTAATCTTGATTTAATGCACAGTGATAGAACTTTTGAAATAACTCACGACCTATACCTTGCCTTTGAATTTCTTCCAAAAGATAAAAGGCAAGAATTTCAGCAATATTATTCTTTGGGTTCAGATAACCATCGAGAAAGCCTTTTACCATTCCATTTTCAGTATAGATAAATAACTTATGATCAGGGCTTTTGGTTATTTCTTTCCATAGTAGCTCCTTATCTCGTACTTTAAGCTCATCCAATATTTCTTGCTTAAGCATACCTGTATAAGTTTCTTTCCAACACTGTACATGCACTTCTGCAATAGATAATGCATCCTTAAAGGTGGCTATACGAATTTCTCTTTCATTTAATGATTTCAATTCGTTCCCCTCATGTCACAACTTTAAAGTGAAGCACCAATTTTTTTCATACAAACTTATTGAGCTAAAAGCTGATCTCGAACATGCATTAAAGCAAAGCCCAACAAATTTAAACCTTGCCATTGAGATGGATCTTGAATATGTAAATGATCTTGCGCCATACCAATCCCCCAAATTTTATCTACCGGAGATGCTTCAACTAAAATATGGTCTTTCGTTGCTAATAAGAAATTTTTCAATTCAGGATGCTGAGAGAATTTAGCAAAGTTCGCCTGCACCACGATATCAAAACGTTTTTCTTGCCATATCTTTTCATCATAATTACGCACTTTACGACCGAGCTGTTTTGCTTCATTTGGATGTTTAACTTGCAAGATCTGTGCAAAGATTTCTTCATCATTAAATAATTTTGCTTTTTGCGCCATCATATAGTGCTTAGCAGTAAAGTATTCAATACCCTCATCTGTAAATTGCACTGGATACCACTGACTAAAACAACTCTTATCAACAAGATCAGCCTGCTTAGGAGTATGTCCCCAAAAATATAAATATTTAAACTGAACACCTTTTTGCACTTTTTTAATTAAGTCATTTAGAAATTTTTCATCTTTCATCATTTATCTCTGGTTATTATCTTTTTTAAAACAGAACTACTAAAAATAAAAAAGACCGCTAAAAAGCGGCCTTTTTTGAATCTCTAAGCTTATGCAGCTAATGCGCCTTTAGCTTTTTCAGCTAAAGCAGCAAATGCTACTGCATCATGCATAGCGATGTCAGCTAATACGCGACGGTCGATGATCACTTGAGCTTTTTTCAAGCCATCGATCATACGGCTGTAAGACAAACCGTTTTGACGAGCACCAGCATTGATACGCGCAATCCATAAAGCACGGAATTGACGTTTCTTTTGACGGCGGTCACGATAAGCGTATTGACCAGCTTTGATTACCGCTTGGAACGCTACGCGGTAAACGCGTGAACGAGCACCATAGTAACCTTTAGCGCGAGCAAGAATTTTTTTGTGACGACGATGAGCCACTACACCACGTTTTACACGAGCCATTTATAATCTCCTTAGATGTATGGGCACATACGACGAACTGAGTTCACGTCAGAAACATGAACCATTACACAGCCGCGTAATTGACGGATACGTTTAGCAGATTTTTTGGTCAAAATGTGGCGCTTGAATGCTTGTTTGCGCTTAAAACCGTGTGCAGTCGCTTTGAAGCGTTTAGCAGCACCACGGCGAGTTTTCATCTTAGGCATAACAACCTCTTTTGAACACCTGTTCGGAACGTTTGCACCATTGCAAAAACGACCTGCAGGTAAGGGAGCCGACATTCTAAAGCATCCCAACTTAAAACAAAAGTAAAATGCTCATTTTTTGATAGGAAATTGTCTATTTTATATAAATGTTATTTTCCATAATCAATTATCAAATTACGAGAAAATCCATAAAATCATCCCATATAATAAGTGCAATCTCTTAAATTCAAAAGAATATGAATATACAAAATGATGCTTTCGCTGCATTGCGGTATCGAGATTTCTCTATCGTTACGATCAATCAATTTTGTTTAACACTTGCAATTTTGATTCAAGAAATTATTGTTGCTTACTCATTATATAAAATCACCAAAGATCCACTGACTTTAGGTTTGATTGGACTCGCAGAAGCAATTCCTTTTATTGCTCTTTCTCTTTGGGGAGGTTATTTCGCAGATAGATTTAATAAACAGATTATTATGAAAATATGTTTATTTTTCTCAGTCCCCCTTCCCTTGGTTTTATGGTTACTTTTCCACTTACATGGTTTAGGGCATATCAGTGTTAACTTCCTTTCTTGGGGCATTTATACAGTTATTTTTGGTTTAGGAACAATCCGTGGTTTCTATAATCCCTCTGCAACATCATTAAAACCATTTTTAATTCCACGCAAACTCTATGCCAATGGTGCGACATGGACAACCATCGGCTGGCAAAGTGGCGTCATTATTGGCCCAATGCTAGGTGGTTTTATGCTTGCTTATTTAGGCCGAGAAACTAGTCTATTTAGTGTTGCTGCGTTACTCGCTATTTGCTTTATTTTAATTAACTTATTACATAAACGTAATTTCCCTAAAATTGAGACTGACAATATTTTAGAAAGTTTAGGAGAGGGTTTCCGTTTTATCTGGAAAACCAAAATTGTTCTTTGGGCGATTTCTCTTGATTTAGCTTCAGTTTTATTTGGCGGTATCATCGCGTTATTGCCAATTTTCGCAGAAGATATATTAAAAGTCGGTCCGGAAGGGCTTGGCTATTTACGGGCGGCTCCATCTATTGGCGCACTTGTCACTATGATTGCTTTGACTCGCTTTCCGCTAACTCAGCATGCATGGCGTAACATGTTACTTGCCGTAGCAGGTTTTGGAATATTCACCATTTTATTCGCCTTCTCGAACAATATGTGGTTATCTCTCTTTGCTCTGGCTATGACAGGCGCATGTGACAGTATTTCTGTTGTTGTAAGACAAACCATTTTGCAAATTTTTCCACCAGAAAATATGCGGGGCCGCGTCGCTGCCGTAAATGGCATGTTTGTGTCTTCGAGTAATGAATTAGGAGCCTTTGAATCTGGTTTAGCAGCTAAATATTTAGGCACCATTACCGCTACAATTTTTGGAGGATGTATGACTCTGGTTGTTGTGACTTTCTGTTGGTTCAAAACTAATGATCTATTTAAAGTGGACATTACCAAAAGCTCAGAAGATTAATTTAAACATTTATAAATTAAAGCATCTTCGGATGCTTTTTTATTTTAAATAAAACCCATAACCACCCAGTAAATAAACAAATAACGCCCTGCTTTAGCAATGATGACTATACCAAGGAAGCGCCAAAAATTTTCTTTGAATAGCCCAGCAACTAAAGTAATGGGATCACCAATGATAGGCATCCAACTCAAAAGTAAGGAGTAAAATCCATATTTATGGTAAAAGCTCTGCGCTTGTTGTAATCGCTTTTCAGAAACTGGAAACCACTTACGATGTTTAAATTGTTCTATCTTTAGGCCTAACCACCAATTGACACAAGAACCCAATACATTACCCAAAGTAGCTATACCAATTAAAAGCAAAGCTGAATATTGCCCCTTTAATAATAAGGTTACCAATACCGCTTCAGACTGTAGAGGTAATAATGTCGCAGCGCCAAAAGCACTCATAAAAAGCAAAAAGTAACTCAGCATACTCAATCACACCAAACGACTTTTTGCTTTAAGCATTTACTAAATTTAGGCAAGAAATTAAGCCACTTTAATTGATAGTGCTTTCTGAACTGCTGGGCGTGCTGTTAAGCGAACAATATATTCTTGTACGTATGGATAGTCTTCAATCTGAATACCTTGCCATTCATAACGCAAAATCCAAGGTAAAATTGCCATGTCAGCAATTGAGTATTCACCAGCGACAAACTTCTGACCAATGAGTTGTTTGTTAAGCACGCTATATAAACGTTTAGTCTCATTTACATAGCGCTCTATAGCATAGGGAACTTTTTCAGGGGCAAATTTATTAAAATGATGATTTTGCCCAAGCATAGGACCTAAACCGCCCATTTGCCACATGAGCCATTGTTCAACCTCAACTCGCTCTTGCTCATCAGCTGGGTAAAATAATCCAGTTTTTCTACCTAAATATTGCAAGATAGCACCCGATTCAAATATAGAAATCGGCTCACCACGAGGTCCATCTTGATCAACAATCGCAGGAATTTTATTATTTGGAGAAATTCTCAGGAAGTCTGGCTGGAATTGATCATTTTCTAAAATATTAATTGGATAAAGGGTGTAATCCAGTCCCATTTCTTCTAAGGCAATTGTGATTTTATGTCCATTGGGAGTTCCCCAATAATATAGATCAATCATTCTATTTTCCTACTCATCGTTATCATGACTGCGTCTTGGTTTATATCATGTTTTAAGAGATCTAATGAGATTTACAATACTAAAAATACATAAAACTCAAGAATTGAATTTCTTAAAAAATATACCAATTACCTTAAATAAAACTGAATAGAGAAAAGTGAAGTGATGTTTTTTTATTGATATGTGGGTAAAAAAAAGCACTGCTTTTGCAGTGCTTTTTTTGAGTATTACTTTTTCTTTTTCGGTCCAAGTAACATACCCATTTGACGGCCTTCCATTTTTGGTGCTTGTTCCACAACCCCAAACTCAGCCACATCTACTTCAATTTTTTGCAATTGAGCTAAGCCAAGTTGTTGATGAGCCATTTCACGACCACGGAAACGTAAAGTGATTTTCACTTTGTTTCCTTCTTCAAGGAATTTCAAAATAGCACGAAGCTTAACTTGATAATCACCAACATCAGTTGCAGGGCGCAGTTTGATTTCCTTCACTTGCACTTGATGCTGTTTTTTCTTCGCATCTTTTTGCTTCTGCTTCAGGTCAAACAAGTGCTTGTTGTAATCCATAATTTTACAAACAGGCGGCTCGGCGTTTGCAACGATCTCAACAAGATCAAGTTCAACCTCTTCAGCAGCACGCAGTGCTTCACTTAATGAAACAATTCCTTTTTGCTCACCTTCAGCACCGACGAGGCGTACTTCTTTTGCACGGATCTCATCATTAATTGCTGGACGGTTGCTTTTTGCACCTTGTTGTTGGTTACGGTCAGGCTGTTTAATCTTTCTTACTCCACAATATACCGGCCACGTTCGGCGACGGCAGACTTCACTAAGTCAATGAATGCATCTACTGACATAGTACCTAAATTTTTTCCTGAGCGGGTACGTACATTTACTGTACCTTCTTCAACTTCTCGATCACCAAGAACTAACAAGTAAGGAATACGCTCTATAGTACGCTCACGAATCTTAAATCCGATCTTTTCATTTCTCAAGTCAGAAATAGCACGAAGACCATTTTCTTTGAGTTTTGCTACGACTTTCTCACAAGCTTCAGCTTGAGAGTCTGTAATATTCATGACACATGCTTGTAACGGTGACAACCAAGGTGGCATGAAACCAGCGTAGTGTTCAATTAGTATACCAATAAAACGCTCAAAACTGCCAAGAATTGCACGATGCAACATAACAGGTTGATCACGATCATTGTCTTCAGTCACGTAAGACGCATCTAAACGTTCTGGTAAATTGAAGTCACACTGAATAGTACCACATTGCCATACACGTCCGAGACAGTCTTTCAATGAGAATTCAATTTTCGGACCGTAGAACGCACCTTCACCTGGCTGTAATTCCCATTCCAGACCTGCTGCATCTAAAGCGTCTGCTAAAGATTTCTCAGCCATATCCCAAAGTGCATCATCTCCTACACGCTTTTCTGGACGTGTAGAAAGTTTCATTTGCACTTCTTCAAAGCCGAAATCTTTATAAACATCTAAAGTGAGCTTAATAAAGTCTGCAACTTCTTGTCCGATCTGTTCTTTAGTACAGAAGATATGAGCATCATCTTGTGTAAAGCCACGTACACGCATAATACCGTGTAAAGAACCAGATGGTTCGTTACGATGGCAAGAACCGAACTCTGCTAAACGAATTGGCAAATCACGGTAAGACTTCAAACCTTGGTTAAAAACTTGCACGTGACATGGGCAGTTCATTGGTTTAACCGCATAATTACGACTTTCTGAATGAGTCGTAAACATGTTGTCTGCATAGTTCGCTGCATGACCTGATTTTTCCCAAAGCGTAAAGTCTACGATTTGTGGTGTTTTAATCTCGAGGTAACCATTGTCTTGCTGAACTTTACGCATGTATTGTTCAAGAACTTGGTAAATCGTCCAGCCATTTGGATGCCAGAACACCATACCTGGTGCTTCTTCTTGCATATGGAACAAGTCTAAGGCTTTACCAATTTTACGGTGATCGCGCTTTTCAGCTTCTTCAATACGCTTGATATATGCAGCAAGCTGTTTCTTATCAGCCCATGCTGTACCATAAATACGTTGAAGCTGTTCATTCTTCGCATCGCCACGCCAGTAAGCGCCAGAGATTTTTGTCAGTTTAAACGATTTTAAGAATTTGGTGTTTGGTACGTGTGGACCACGACACATATCCAAATAATCTTGATGGTAGTACAAGCCCATTTGTGTTTCTTCAGGCATGTCTGCAATCAAGCGTAATTTGTATTCTTCGCCACGTGCAGTAAATTCAGCAATTACTTCATCACGCGGTGTCATTTTTTTAACGACATCATAATCTTGGTCGATGAGCTTTTTCATGCGCTCTTCAACAGCTGCCATATCGTCTAAAGTAAAAGGACGAGGCATCCAGATGTCGTAGTAAAAACCTTCTTCAATGACTGGACCAATCACCATCTTGGCTTCAGGGAATAGCTGTTTAACAGCGTGCCCTACAAGGTGCGCACAAGAATGGCGAATGATTTCAAGACCTTCCTCATCTTTTGGAGTGATAATTTGTAAGGTCGAATCTTCGGTAATTAAGTCACATGCATCAACTAAGCGATCATTCACACGTCCAGCAACAGTATTTTTTGCTAGACCAGGCCCGATACTTTGGGCAACTTCCATAACAGAAACAGGGTGATCAAAATTCTTTTGATCGCCATTTGGCAATGTGATAATTGGCATAAAAAAATCCTTAAGGAGTGATGCCCTATACGAAGGAGCATTTCACCGCGAGATTATGATCGAGGCGAACCTCAAAATATAAAAACGGTGTAAATCAAAATTAAAAATCCTGAAAGATTTTACACTTGTTCAAGCAAAGTGAAAACCTTTAAGCCCATAAAATCATAAATACATTTTGCTTATCAGGTAAACAGCAATAAATGACTTAAAGAATATATTGGGAAGATTTTTTAAACACGCTCAGCACAAGTGGTTTAAGATGAAGAAAATAGCATTTTTGCTCATTTTCTGACTGAAGGGTATTTCTCTTTAAGACTAAAGCATAGATGCTTTGATGAGTATTAAGTCATATTTTCAAAGAATGAATTAAAAATAGAACACGGAGTTGTTTCCCATGGTTAGTGCTTATGATGAATTACCACGTACACCCGCAAATTTTGTTGCGCTATCCCCTTTACGATATTTAGAACGTGCGGCGTATATTTATCCAAATCAAGCTTCAATTATTCATGGTAAGCGCCAAATTTCATGGAAAGAAACTTACCAACGTTGTTGCCAGTTTGCTTCTCAGCTCAAACAACTGGGAATTGAAAAAAATGATACGGTATCAGTCTTGTTGCCCAATATTCCAGCCATGATTGAAGCACATTTCGCAGTTCCAATGACTGGCGCTGTACTCAACACACTCAATACACGCTTAGATGCAAAAACAATAGCTTTCATGTTGGAACATGCTGAAAGCAAAGTGCTTTTGGTGGACCCGGAATTTGTTAATTTAGCAAGAGAAGCCCTCTCTCTTATTCCTGACCAACATATTATTGTGATTGATGTGGCTGATGAGGAATATGAAGGTGAAAATCAGTTTATCGGCTCTTTTGAATACGAAGAATGGATAGCCCAAGGCGATGCTAATTTTGAATGGCATTTACCAGAAGATGAATGGAATGCGATTAGCTTAAATTACACATCGGGCACAACGGGTAACCCTAAAGGTGTGGTCTACCATCATCGCGGTGCTTATTTAAATGCTGCAAGTAATATATTGGCCTGCGGGATGAAACCTCGTGCAGTGTATTTATGGACATTACCGCTTTTCCATTGTAATGGCTGGTGTTTTGCGTGGAGTATTGCAGCAAGCGGTGGAACCAATATTTGTTTGCGTAAGGTCGACCCAGAATTAGTGATGCAACTCATTGCAAAACATAAAGTCGATTATTTCTGCGGCGCGCCTATTGTTCTTTCAATGATTATTAATTTACCTAAAGAAAAGCAAACGGACTTTGACCATCATGTAGAAGTGATGGTTGCCGGAGCAGCTCCTCCCGTTGCCATTATTGAAGGCATGCGGAATATGGGGATTAACGTAAATCATGTATATGGTTTAACAGAAACATATGGTCCTTCTGCCTTATGTGCTTCGCAATCTGGATGGAATGAACTTTCAATTGCTGAACAAGCTCAGCTTCATTCCCGTCAAGGCGTGCCCTATCCATTACAAGACAGTATGCGGGTATTGGACCCAGAAACAATGCAGCCTGTACCGAATGATGGACAAACTATGGGAGAAATCATGTTCCGTGGCAATATTGTCATGAAAGGATATTTAAAGAATCCCAAAGCAACTCAAGAAGCTTTTGCTGGTGGATGGTTTCATACAGGCGACTTAGCCGTTTGCCACCCTGATGGTTATGCAAAAATTACTGATCGCTCGAAAGATATTATTATTTCAGGTGGAGAAAATATTTCATCTCTAGAAGTAGAGGATGTGTTGTATAGGCACCCAGCTGTTTTAACTGCTGCGGTAGTCGCCAAACCTGATGCTCGCTGGCAAGAAGTACCTTGTGCCTTTATTGAATTAAAGGTAGGCGCAGCAGTAACACCTGAAGAGATTATTGAGCATTGTCAAAAAGAGTTAGCACGTTTTAAAGTGCCAAAAGATGTCATAATTACAGAAATTCCAAAAACATCGACCGGCAAATTACAGAAGTTTATTTTGCGTGAATGGGCAAAGGAACGTGCTGAGAATATATAAATAAAAAAGCGACGCCTTGAGCGTCGCTTTTTTATTTAAGCGCATTTAGCCTTGATCGGACAATAATGCAATTTGCTGCACATAGTTAACAAATTTAACTTTTGATGCCTCGATATCTGCTTCACTCGCCTGTTGAGTTTTATCTCGATTGATTCTCAACACATGCTGACGCAAAGTGTGACGTTCCGATGCATTATAAATTTTACTAAATTCAGTAATTGCAGGATCACCCTGTTCAATCATGCGGTCAACCCAACGCATTAATTGAGCCTGTCTTTTTGCGCCTTGCTGCGGGGTTAAATAAGACAAAATAATAGTCTCATCTTCGTTGCGCAATAACTTACCAATACGTTGAAATTGGCGACGACGTGCTTCATAAGAACTAATGTTCTGCACTTCCATTAAAGCATCAATTAAACGCTCATCAACTGGAAGTTTCTGAATTTGTTTAATAGAAAGTTGTGCTAATTGCTCACCTAAAGCAGCCATGCGTTGCACTGCTTTTTTCTGTTCGGTTTTGCTTGCACGTCCTTCTAAAGAACCGAAATCTTCTTCAGTATAACGTTGGGAACCACGTGCCACGATTAATCTGCCTCATAAAATTTTGCTGCGAATAACGCCAGTACTTCACTTAATGCCTGTTCTTCGTCGGTACCATCAATGACCAATCTTAAAGTGGTCCCTTTACCTGCACCTAACATCAGCAAAGACATAATATTTTTTGCATCTACCAAATGATCGCCTTTTCCAATCTGGATCGACGAACGAAACTTTGTAGTGACCTCTATCAGTTTCCCTGATGCACGAGCATGTAAACCGAGTTTATTAATTACATCAACAGTTGTGTCTATCATGACCAGTGCTTCATTTCTCTGTGTAAGACCTGAACAGACCATTCTGCCTCAAGTGCTTGTTTTAGTCTATCTACGATATAAACCGAACGATGTTGCCCCCCAGTGCAACCAATAGAAATCGTCATATAGTGACGATGTCCTTCAGCAAATGCGGGAAGCCATTTTTTTAAGAAGTGAAGAATATCATCAAACATTTCGTTTGCTTGTGGACTTGCTTCTAAAAATTGTCTTACTGGCTCATCCAAACCAGAAAAACGTCTTAATTCTAAATCCCAATGCGGATTTGGTAAATGCCGTACATCAAAAACATAATCGGCATCTAACGGAATGCCATGTTTATATCCAAAGGACTGCAATATGACAATAAGCTTATCTGACTGTCCCAATTTAGACAGTAAAATATGCTTTAAATCATGAACGCTTTTATCCGTTGTATCAATATGAACTGTAGCGCGGAACTGAATTGGAAGCAGTAACTGCTTTTCTTCTTGAATACATTGCAACAGGCTTTTAAAACGGTTGGCTAATGGATGCGGACGACGGGATGCACTAAAACGCGCAATCAAATCCTGATCTTGCGTAGTAAGGTAAATAACGTCAACTGTCCCATGTCTTTGTAATTGCTCAAAAACATGATCGAACTCTTGCATATCTGCCCGAGTACTTCTTACATCCACACCTAAAGCCAATTGCTCTAAGTTATTTTCATGATCTAGCTTTGCCACAATTTCAGGCAGCAATGCCAAAGGCAAATTATCAATACAGTAATAGCCCAAATCTTCTAATACTTGAAGGGCTGAAGATTTTCCTGAACCAGACTGTCCTGTCACGATAAGTATACGCTTCATGGCATGGCTGTCCTTTGATCTCTTTTATTGGGGTGTAAAGGCAACTTCTAAATTATCAATCAAACGGGTTGCACCCAGTTTTGCCGCGATAAATAACACAATATCACGATCAAATTGAGTAGCAGGTAACAGATTTGTCTGACGAGCTTCGACATAATCAACAACAAGACCATTGTCTGTCAACCGAGTTTTGATATCTTCTACAACTTGTTGCAAATCTTTGCCTTGATGTAACTGTTGCTCGGCCTGCTTCAAGCTTTGATAAATAACCGGAGCGACCTGACGGTGTTCAGCGCTTAAATAACCATTTCTCGAGCTAAGCGCCAAACCATCCGCTGCACGAACAATTGGCACACCAATTACTTCTAAAGGAATATTTAAATCTTGCACAAATTGGCGAATAACGGCTAACTGCTGGTAATCTTTTTGGCCAAAAAAAGCATAATTGGGTTGCACAATATTAAAGAGCTTAGTTACAACCAAAGCTACACCATCAAAGTGTCCCGGGCGTGAACTACCGCATAAAGCATCTGTAATCTGGCTTACACTGATGTTAGTTAAACGCGGTTGTGTACCGTACATTTGCTCAACTGATGGAGCAAAAATAATGTCACAGCCTACATCTGCAAGCAAACGACTATCTTGCTCTAAAGTACGAGGATAGTTATCAAAATCTTCGCCCGGCCCAAATTGAGTCGGATTTACGAAGATGCTTACAACTACAACATCACATAGCTTTTTCGCTTCACGAACAAGTGTGAGATGTCCTTCATGTAGATTTCCCATTGTTGGGACAAAACCAATAATTTTACGTGCAGCTCTAGCAGGATTTAGAGAGGCTGCAAGACCTTGTATGGTGGTTTCTGTTTTCATGAATTACAGCTCAACGTGAAAAGTATGTTCTTTAGCAGGGAATGACTGATCAAGCACCGCAGCATGATAAGCTTTAAATGCATCTAAAATGGCAGTTTCACCTGATTGCTCTTTCATAAAATTGCGAACAAAGCGCGCAACTCGACCAAAAGTTAAACCCAGCATATCTTGTACAACCAATACTTGACCATCGGTTGCATTACCTGCACCAATACCAATTACAGGTGTATTTGGGAATAATTCAGCAATTTCTTGTCCTAACTGAGCAGGAACACATTCAAGTAATAACACCGATGCGCCCGCCTCAACTACAGCGGTACAGTCAGCAATGAGCTGATCTGCTGCTTCACGTGTTCTAGCTTGTAATTTATAGCCACCAAATACATGTACAGATTGAGGTGTTAAACCTAAATGTACACAAACAGGCACCCCATTACGGGTTAAAACTTGCACGATTTCACTTAACCATGCGCCACCTTCGATTTTCACCATTTGAGCGCCAGCCTGCATGACTGTTCTTGAGTTCTGCAAAGCATCATTTAAGGTTGCATAACTCATAAATGGCAAGTCTGTCATGATCAAGGCATGCTGGTTACCACGACGAACCGCTGCCGTATGATAAGCCATATCTTCAACGGTGACTGGCAAAGTTGAATCTCGCCCTTGAATTGCCATTCCAAGAGAATCACCAATTAAGATTGTATCAACTTCAGCAAGTTCCATTGCTTTTGCCATGCTTGCATCGTAACAAGTCAGGCAAGAGAACTTGCGTCCTTCGGTTTTAAATTTTCTTAAGT
The DNA here is from genome assembly GCF_900520355.1 of Acinetobacter calcoaceticus. Classification (NCBI taxonomy): domain Bacteria; kingdom Pseudomonadati; phylum Pseudomonadota; class Gammaproteobacteria; order Moraxellales; family Moraxellaceae; genus Acinetobacter; species Acinetobacter calcoaceticus. The sequence goes on from NZ_LS999521.1 coordinate 3,288,974, forward strand.
CACTTAGACTAATCATGATGATATCCTCTACAGGAGTTCGCAGAACATAATGAATCGAAAGTTTAAGCCCAAGACTCATCAGCAAGTACAGTCAGCGTCGGCTGCTGTATCAGCTCTAAATCTTTTAGTGGCTGACCATTCAATTGTAAATCTGCATCTAAATCTAATAAGGGAATTACAACAAAATCTCGTTGTAAAATTCCTATGTGCGGCACAGTTAAGCGCTCATTGTGAATTTTTTCATTGCCATATATAAGCAAATCCAGATCTAAGGTTCGCTCACCCCAACGACGAAGTCGTACACGACCAGCTTCTTGCTCAAAACGTTGTAAATGATCTAGCAAATCTAAAGGCGCAAGATCCGTATTTAATTCTGCAACTGCATTTAAATAATTTGGCTGGTCTTGAGGCCCCATAGGTGGACTTTCATAAAGTCTAGAAACTTTAACCATTCCTAACGTCTTAAGCTTAGCAATGGCTTCAGATAAAATTTGACGTGAATCGCCTAAATTACTTCCCAAACCAATATAAGTGGTTATTGTCATTGCGTCGGCCCAAAAACAACTTGGCTTAAATCGCGCTGTACCCGCTTACGTTTTAAAATTGGATGATCACCCGTCACGCCTGCGTCTGAAGAAGACGCTTTTTCAACAAATCGGCTTACGGCCTGATCTTGTCTAGTACGTTCTTTTTTCCCACGGCGAGTGCGTGGTTCCGGAATATCAACTAAAGGTTCAATTTCCGTCTCAACTTTATTATTTTCGATAGGCTCAGCAGCAGCTTTACGGCGGTTTCTAGCTTTCTGACGATTATATTGGCTAATAGTAGCTTCTTTTTCGTCATTCGACATTTCTTGGTAAGCTTCCCACCAGCTTCCCATTCCTTGTGTTGTGTCATCACCTGACTTTTCACGAAGTAATAAGAAGTCAAAACCAGCACGGAAGCGAGCATGCCCTGCCAATGCTTCTATTTGCTGTGGTTTTGGATTGAGCAAACGAGTCTGCATTTCCCAAACTTCACGAATAAACGTTTCTGCAAAGCGAGGAATAACTGTGCGTGTTGCTTGACGTTTTAAAATATCTAAGCCAGCCTGCGCACGGGCTTCAGCCGGCACAATGCCTTTAGATAAGTAAAACTCACAACGTTCTAAAAACGGCTGCCACAATAACACTGCATAGAAAAATGCAGGATTAATGGTTTTACCCACTTGTATACGTTGATCTGTATTCTTTGCTGCTCTTAAAATAAATGGGGTGAGATTAGGTTGAACATCGGCAAAAAGTTGCTTCCAGACACCAAACTCAATCAACATTGGCAAAACACGCGCCAAATGTCCCATTGTGAACAACTTCTGAGATTCATCATATAAACGATGCGGAGAGACATCACGCAATAATTGCGTCATTTCAGCATTAAATATATCGAGAATATTTGAATCAATTTTGAAATTTAACTTGGCCGCAAAGCGTAGAGTTCGCAGCATACGCACAGGGTCTTCTTCAAAACGCTGTGCTGGATCGCCCAATAAACGCAAAGTTTTGTTTTTAACATCGTCAATCGCTTTGCAGAAGTCGAGCACAATACTCTTACGTGGTTGGTAATATAGAGTATTGATAGAAAAATCACGTCGAGCAAAGTCTTGTTCGATGGTACCCCAGTTATTGTCACGTAAAATCATGCCTGAGGCACTCGTAACTGCTTTTTTAGGAGGGGCACGGAATGTTGCAACTTCAATAAGCTCACGCCCAGAATAGACGTGTGCCAATTCAAATCGACGGCCAATGATTCGGCAACGTCGGCCAAAAACTTCTTTAATTTGAGCAGGTGTCGCATTGGTGACTGCATCGAAATCTTTAGGATTAAACCCTAGCATTAAATCACGGACACCACCCCCAACAATATAAGCTTCATAGCCAGCTTTAGTCAGGCTATCGATCACATCTAAAATCGAAGAAGGAAGTTGGGCTGTGGACAAACCACATTTTGACGCTCGCAAGGTTTGCAAAAGACGCTGTCTCCTACGTCAGGACGTAAATAACAAGTTGTCGCTAATCATAGCTCTAACGCACACAAAGGGCAATTTGATTCTCTGTAGTTTGCGCATGAAATGACAATTGACAAACAGATGATTTATAAACTCAACCGTGGTTTATTCTTTTCAAAAATGGCTGGACCAATACCTTTTACATTTTTAAATTCATCAATATTTTTAAAGCCACCATTCTTTTGACGGTATTCCACAATCGCTTGAGCCTTTTTCTCACCGATACCTTTTAGCTTTTGAAGCTCATCAATATTAGCTTGATTCAAGTGAACTTGCCCTGAAGAATCAGTCATTATAGTACTTTTTGAGACATTAGAATGAGATGATTGCTGCATGCTCAACTTCTGATCATACATCTGCTGTTTAGCTTTCCACTCCTTAAAATTTTGATCGAAAGATTGAGCCTGAATAAAGGTTGATGAAATCAGGCTCCAAAATAAAATAATAAAATACTTACTCTTCGAAAGATTCATGCTGAGTTGCATGTGTTTTTTCCCCTAACTTTAAGTGCCGCTTTGCCTGATTCCACAATTCATCCATTTCAGACAAGCTCATGTCCTCTAATGTTCTTTGCTGTTTTTTCGCTTGATCTTCAATAAAAGCAAAACGGCTTCTAAATTTATGTATTGTTGATAAAAGTGATGTTTCACTTGAAATCGCAAGTTTACGTCCTACATTCACCAATGAAAACAGGCAATCTCCAAATTCATCTTGAATTTCATCTATATTTTGATTTTTTAGCGCCTGCTTGAACTCATCCAGCTCTTCTTCTAGTTTTGTATAAGCATCTTCTACGGTTTCGAAGTCGAACCCAACTTTTGCTACATTTTCTTGAATTTCTTGTGCCTGTAACAGGGCTGGGCCATGCTTTATTTCATCTAATCTTGATTGTGGCTTCCCTTGCTTTTCTTGCTGTTTAATTTGTTTCCACAGTTCACTTACTTGTTCTGGCGTTAAGTTATTAAATTGATCTGCCTGAAAAACATGGGGATGACGGCGAATTAACTTCTCGCTTATTGCTTCAATCACATCTTGAAAATTAAAAACGCCTTGCTCACTAAACATTTGTGATTGAAACACAACTTGTAATAGCAAATCGCCCAGCTCATTTCGAATTTCCTCAATGTCACCCTGACGAATAGCGGCCTCGACTTCATAGGCCTCTTCAATGGCATATTTGGTAAGACTCATGGGGGTTTGAGCTTGATCCCACGGACATTTTTCTCGTAACTCTTGCATAATTTTAAGCAATTTATCCATGGTAGCCCTCAAGTTTAAAAAGTCGGTCAGTAAAACTAAGATTTTAATTTGTTATGATCAAAATCAAAGCGATTAAATCAGTCGCACTATTGTACTGACAAAGAGAAAAAAGATGAGACACAGTATTCTGATTAGTGGCGCCGCTCAAGGTATTGGGGCAGAAATTGCACGTGTATTTTACCAACAAGAATATAAAGTAGGCATTTATGATATTAATGAGTCGCTTGCTCAAAAACTAGCAAGTGACTTGGGACCCAATGCCTGTGCTGGCTATCTAGATGTAAGTGATTACGATCAATGGCAACACATATTAAAAGAATTTACTGACTGGGCTGGCGAACTCAACATCTTGGTAAATAATGCCGGCATTCTATATTCTGGTGCATTTGAAGCGATTGATATTAAAGCTCATCAAAGAACAATAAATATTAATGTAAACGGTGTCATTAATGGCTGTCACGCTGCCCTACCGTATTTAAAGCAAGCTGCTTTTGCACGAGTCATCAATCTCTCTTCAGCCTCTGCAATTTATGGGCAGGCCGATTTAATTTCTTATTCGGCTAGTAAATTTGCTGTTCGGGGGATTACTGAAGGCTTAGATGTGGAATGGAAGAAATACGGTATTCGTGTTTTAGATGTGATGCCGCTATTCGTACAAACTGCAATGGTTAACAACATGAATGCAGGTACTATTCAAAATATGGGGATAGATTTAACACCAAATGATATTGCTCAACAGGTGCTTACCCTTGTAGAGAAAAAGGCTCATTTCTGGACTCCTACTCACACTCCTGTTGGCATAAAAACCAAGCTACTTTATCAACTCTCGACTTTAAGCCCTCAGTTTTTAAATCGACTCACTAATATTTATTTATCAAGAAAGTAATTTTTAATAAAAAGGCTGTCATTTGACAGCCTTTTTACTCAATTTAGTTAAACACCTTGGATCATACGTCGCGCACTAATGATTCCAGGTTGCTGCTCTAGACGTGCCAATAAACGAGACAGCTGCGCTAAACCCTTAACCTCAATTAACAACTTCATATTCGCAATACCATCTGCTTCAGAAATTGTATTAACCTGACGAATATTGATTTGGTCAGAGAAAATCACTTGAGTTAAGTCTTTAAGCAGACCACGACGATCATATGCTTCCACTACAATCTGAACGCTTTGACCACGTGTTGGCTGCATTTCCCAATCAGCTTCAACAGCACGCTCTGGTTCTTGCTTAATCATACGCTGATAATCTGAACAAATGACTTTGTGGATACTCACACCACGGTTCAAAGTAATATATCCAGCGATTGATTCGCCATGCACGGGCTGGCAGCACTGAGCGATGTGCAACTCTACGTTGTCTAAACCATCAATTAAAATTCCGTGGGCCGATAACGTATGGCTTGCACGCGGATTTAATGCTGGTTTAAGCACTAGTTCAGGTTCATCCTGATCTAGATGCATTTGGCGGTTCACCTGATTAATCAAGGCATGTAAGCTAATATCACCGCTTACTAGACTCACCAAAATGTCATCACCCGTTTTCACGTTAAAGTGTGATGAATAATCATTTAGGTCGATACTTTTTGGGTGAATCGCTAGGCGAGCTAACTCTTTATTGAGAAGTTCACGGCCGACTTCAAGATTTTTACTACGATCTTGTTGTCTAAACCAATGACGCAACTTGTCACGGGCACGAGAGGTTTTAATATAACCTAAAGAATTCACCAACCAATCTCGGTTTGGATCACGATCTTTTTTAGTTAAAATCTCAACCTGCTCGCCAGTTTTTAAAGTATAGGTTAATGGCACATAGCGCTGGTTAACTCGCGCTGCGTAACACTTATTCCCTACTTCCGTATGCACATGATAAGCAAAATCTAAAACTGTTGAGCCACGTGGCAATTCCTTAATATCACCATCACGACTGAAAACATAAATCTTCTCAAAACCTTCAAAATCTTGTAGTTGATCAAAGCCTTCTGTTTCATCTTCGTTTTGATGTACCGTCGTGTCATTGCGCTCTTGGTAGTGTTCAAGAACGGCCCGCAATGAATGTAAACGATGGTTAAAGGAGTGGTCTGTATTCTTTGAACCTTCTTTATAGTTAAAGTGCGAACATACGCCTAATTCTGCTTCGTCGTGCATCTCATGAGTACGAATTTGTACTTCAAGCGACTTATTTTCAGCAATTACAGCGGTATGCAAAGAGCGATAGCCATTTGCTTTCGGGTTGGTAATATAGTCATCAAACTGGTGAGGAATATGACGCCAGATTTGATGAACAATACCCAAAGAGTGATAACACTCTGGGACACTCTTAACCAACACACGTAAGGCACGAATATCATAGAGCTGATCAAAACTCAGGTTTTTGCTTTTCATTTTTCGATAAATCGAATAAATGTGCTTTGCTCGACCTGTGATTTCTGACTCGATTCCGTAAGACGCTAACTCATTTTTCAAACGATCAATGACGAACTGAATATAATGTTCACGCTCTAAACGTTTTTCATTCAGTAATGACGCAATTTCTTTATAACGGTCTGGAGCTAAATAGCGAAAAGCGAGATCTTCAAGTTCCCATTTAAGCTGGGCAATACCAAGTCGATGTGCCAATGGCGAATAAATAGTAAGAATTTCACGTGCTACGCGTTCCTGACGTTCACGAGAGGAGTTTGCTAGCTCTCGTAAAGAATAGGTACGTTCAGCAAGTTTAATTAAAACAACACGAACATCTTCGGTGACCGAAATCAGCATTTTATAAATGCCGCTTAAATGTTCTCGTTGATTGTTATTAAAATGGTCTTCTAACCGCTTATTTTTTTCAATGAGTTCCGATAGTTTACCCATTGCCAAAGCGCCTTTGACAAGGTTATAGACCTGATCTCCAAATTTCTTTTTTACTTCTTCTATATCAGTAATTTCTTCACGCACACTACGATAGAGCATGGCTGCCGATAGAGTATCTTCGTCTACATGGAGATGTGCCAAAATATCGGCCATTCCAACGCCAGTAGCGAAAGTATTGGAACGATGATTAACCGTTGAGTCTAACTCTTTTTGCAGGGTTTCATTCGCAACCTTTTCAAGCTGTTCAAGCTTCGCCCCATCTAATATTTCACGCACTCGATCCAACCATGAGGCTAAACCGATTTGCGTTTCGGCGGCATGCTCTACAGTCGTTTCCTCGGACAACTCAGTTAGTTGTTCAGGTAACTGTTCACGTACTGTGACCATACCATTCTCCTCAATATGTAACTCATGTTTTTAATCGTTTATCTCTTAAATTTTTTCAAATAGTGCAATGGATTCAACATGTTCTGTATGCGTAAACATGTCCATCACAGCTGCTTTTTTTAACTGGTAACCATGCTGTACCAAAACACCCGCATCCCTTGCCAGTGTAGCTGGGCTACATGATATATAAACGATTCTTTTTGCTCCAAAATTTGATACATACTGCATAATTTCAAATGCACCAGCACGAGGAGGATCAATCAATAATGCATCAAATCCTTGATTTGCCCAAGAATGATGCGAAAAATCTTTTGTTAAATCTTGTGAAAAGAAGGTTGCCTGCACCAAACTATTGCATTTTGCATTAGCTGTTGCGCGCCTCACCATTTCTTCACTCCCTTCCACACCAACAACCTGACCACTCTCACCAACACATCGTGCTAACGGAAGCGAGAAATTGCCTAAACCACAAAATAGATCAAGTACTTTTTCACCTGATTGCAATTGAAGCAATTCACATGCCAATTGAACCATTTGTTCATTTACTGTGGCATTGACCTGAGTAAAATCCAATGGCGAAAAAGCAAAATTTACATTAAACCTCTCTAAGGCATAATGTAAACGTGAAGCGCCTTTTTCATCATCAATACGATGAATACTTTCAGGGCCCTTAGGCTGCAAATACAACTGCCACCCCTTGTCTAACGCAAATTGCTTTAATTGGTTGACATCAGAATTGTTTAATTTTTCTATATGACGAACCAATAAAGAAATTTCATGATCACCTTTTGCTAATTCTACATGACCAATGTGTGCTTTGCCTTTTAGACTTTGGAGTAAAATACGCAACTCAGGCAAGCTATTTGATAGTTTTTCATCCAAAACACTACAACTATGGATATATGTTAATCGATTACTATGATGTTCACGAAACCCCATAATTAAGCGATCTGGCTTTGGCAAATAGCGCACGCCAATTCGTGCTCGACGACGATAATCACTTTGTAAAGATCGAATCGGCTCTAGCCACTGTTCAGGTTGAATACCTGCAAAGTGCTGTAAATGTGATTGGAGCACACTTTGCTTTAAACGGATTTGTTCATCAGGATGGATATGCTGCATGCTACAGCCACCGCAAATACCATAATGAGGACAAATTGCTTCTATACGATGAGTTGAAGGCTCTCCTAACAACTGCACCATCTCAGCCTCTTCAAGACGCTTCGCTTGATGGGTAATTTGAGCCTTTACAGTTTCTCCAGGCAAGGCATAGCGAATAAAAACTTTTTTGCCATGCTTATCTGCGGGGTGGTCAGGATGAGAACCATAATGCGCAATTCCCCGCCCCTCATGAGAAAGTGTTTCAACTTGAAAAATATATTCAGGTTGTTGGGGCTTGCGAGATTTGGCTTGTTGTTTCAAAGGATGAACCTAAAAATCTAAAGGATTAAAATAATGTGAAGTAAATTCAGTATGTTTCGAGGTACGTTCCCATACTTCAAGAAAATCTGCTTGCTGAGGAATATTTTTCAAATAATCAATACTAGAGTTTACCCAATCATTATGCTCATCGACAGTTAATTGTCCTTTTAATAACAACCAACGTACATAGACGAACCACGTATTAAGTACATCTCCTTCACAATAGCTGGTCAGTTTTAACCACTGCTGCGTACGGACATATTCTGGTACATGATAACCCGACTCACCGCGCTTACCCGGCAAACCTAAAATACAGGCAATATCATCAAGCTTTTGAAAATTACGCCCGTTAAACATTGCCATCACATCCATTAAATCGATGTGGCGATGGTGATAACGGTTTTGGTAATTATTAAAACGCTTCTGGCTATCAATCTCGCCTTGATCAAAGAGGCCCGGTGCAGAAAGCCCATGATACATCGCACGGAATAGAATGACAGGTAAATCAAATTGCGAACCATTCCAACTCACTAAAGTCGGATGACGCTTATCAAAAATTGACAAGAACTTCTGCAAAATCTCAGCTTCAGAATATTGTTCTCGACTAAAAGAAAACAATCTAAAACCTGACTCATCAATCCATAGGCCAGAAATACAAACAATTTCATGCAAAGGTAACCGTTGAAAATCCACACCTGATTCTTGACGGCGCAGTTTAGTCAATGCTTGCTCTACATCAGCCTCTGGTAAATCAAGATGATATAAATGCGCTCCCGCTTTTAAATCAGTTAAAGTTTCAATATCAAAAACTAAGGTAGGGAAACGCATTATTTCTCTCAATTATGAGTTGTCATCCTGTACTGAAAACAATCCTGTAGACAAGTAGCGGTCGCCACGGTCACAGATAATGCAAACAATAACAGCATCTGAATTTTCTTCTGCAATCTTGACGGATGCCCATACTGCACCACCTGAAGATGTACCCGCACTGATACCTTCCATACGTGCTAATTTACGCATGGTTTTTTCAGCATCAATTTGTGGAATATCAATAGTACGATCCACACGGCTACTATCAAAAATAGTAGGTAAATATTCTTTTGGCCAACGGCGAATACCAGCAATACTTGATCCATCTGCTGGTTGTAAACCAACAATCTGAATATCTGGATTTTGTTCTTTTAAATATTTAGAAACGCCCATAATAGTACCTGTTGTACCCATTGAGCTTACAAAATGGGTGATTTTCCCACCTGTTTGTTTCCAGATTTCAGGACCAGTCGTTAAGTAATGAGCTTCAACATTGTCGGGATTACCAAACTGGTTTAAAACGTGACCTTTACCTTCTTTTTCCATTTGCAAGGCTAAATCACGTGCACCTTCCATGCCTTGCTGGGGCGTTACTTCAATCAGCTCTGCACCATAAGCCAGCATCGCATCTTTACGCTCCTGACTCATGTTGTTCGGCATAATAAGTTTCATTTTATAGCCACGCATTGCAGCAACCATTGCCAAAGCAATACCCGTGTTTCCACTGGTTGCCTCAATCAAGGTGTCGCCAGGCTTAATTTGACCACGTTTCTCTGCCTGCATAATCATGTTATATGCAGGACGGTCTTTTACAGAACCTGCCGGATTATTACCTTCTAATTTTGCTAAGACTGTCGCTTGCGTATGAGAAGCTAATCGCTGCAAACGAACTAGAGGTGTCTTACCTACATAGTAATCTAACAAAAATTCGTCGGCTAAAAAGTCAGGTTGCGTATTACTCATGATCAACACCTATATCGAGGTGGGCCTATTGTATGAAAAAATGCTCGTTACTGCACCCATTTCAATATGCTTTTTCATAAAAGCGATTAAAGCTCGGTCATTTATAAAATGCCGTCTGTTTTAAAATAAAGCGTGATAAGATGCCGTACAGAGAGATAAATCTGATGTAGCCATGTCTAATTTCAATAAAACCTTATCGAAACGCTTACGTCTGAATCATGCATATGGGCAATTGATTGCTCTAATTTTTGTGCCGATTATGATTTTAACAGGGGTCGGTGCTTTTCTGGTTTTAACTGAAACGACACATTCGGTAAAACAGCAACAGCTACATCACGCCTCAGCAATTTTAGCTCGCTACAACCAAATTGCGAAAGACTTGTATACGCTGGTTGAACTACAGCCCGATGAATACGATCATGCCCAGCACATCATGCAAAGCATGTTTAGCGAAAAAAATGTAAAACGCGCAGTACTCATCGATAACAATGGGCAGACTTATTTAAGTATTGGTTATCGTGATAATCGTTATTGGCCTAGTTTCCCCAATAGTAATAGTTTTTTTGGTCCTATTTCCCATAATAAAAATAACATTTATGGGCTTCGTATCATTAACAGTCCAGGAAAAGCGCAGGTCTGGTTAGTGATTGAAATGGATAACCAACCTCTAGAGCTGGCACGTTATCGCATTCTGATTGCCCTCGTCATTACTGGATTAATGACCCTACTATTACTTTTACTTTGCTTGAATTTTTATTCTCGTCGCTGGATTGCGCCGATGTATGAAATTCGCATGCAGTTACAACGTCTAAATGCAGATACTCTAGACCAACACCTAGTCATTAATAGTACTGGGGAGCTACGCTTACTACAGCGTGATATTGCAAATGTTGTTAAGCGATTACACTTTAGCTTTTTAGAGTTAAAAGAACACACTGAACAAACTGAAGAAGACTTACGCAGAACATTAGATACCTTAGAAGTTCAAAACATTACCTATCGTCAAGCACGTGACCAAGCGATTTCATCAAACCAAGCAAAGTCAGTTTTCCTTGCCAATATTAGTCACGAGCTTCGAACACCTCTCAACAGTATTGATGGCTTTATTCATTTATTGCTTCGTCAACAAAATTTAAATAACGAACAAAACCTTTATCTACAAACCATTCGCAAGTCATCTGCCCATTTATTGGCATTAATTAACGATGTATTAGATTTCTCAAAAATTGATGCGGGTAAGTTAGAGCTTGAAACAGCGCCATTCGACTTAGAAGAAGCCATTTTTGATGTTATGGATATGCTGTCGCCTTTGGCTGCTCAAAAACATATCGCCATGGCTTTTTACTATGCGGACAATATTCCACAGCAAGTGATTGGTGATGCTTTACGCTTCAAGCAAATTCTGACCAACTTGATTTCTAATGCCATTAAGTTCACTCCAGATGGTGAAATTATTGTTCGTGTTCGTATGGAACATGATGATATTGGGCAATGCCTACTTCATTTTAGCGTTCAAGATAGTGGTATTGGCTTAAGTGGCACCGACCGTAAAAAATTATTTGAATCATTCTCTCAAGGCGATGCATCAGTTACACGTCAATTTGGCGGTACAGGTTTAGGTCTTGCGATCTCTAAACAGCTTGTTCATCTCATGCATGGTCAAATTGGCTTTGAGGATAATCAGGAACGTGCACCAACAGAAAAAGGCTCAACCTTCTGGTTTACAGCACAATTTGTAGTAGATGAAGATTACGAGATCGAACACCCACACTTTGAGCATTTACAAGTGGTGTCTTATCTTGCTCATCCTGCTACAGCAAGTGTTTTACGTTATTATCTTGAAAACTACCATGTTCCTCACATCGAAACTCAATCGATTCTGGACTTATTTAGTCGCTTAAAACATCTTGATCAGAAAGATAATACATGGCTTATCGTTGATCATAGCGGTGATACGGAAGCATTATTAAAAGAAATCCGTAGCCGTTATCAAGGTAATTTAGCAGTCTATGGTTATCAAATGACGCTTGAGCCGAACATGCTCAATGAATACCGCGCTCGTCCGCTATATCAACCATTAAGTCGAAGTGGACTCATTCAATTATTAAGTAACCAACCTATTTTTGAAGAGGAACAACAAGACTTCAATGGTCAGGGTTTACACATTCTGGCAGTAGATGACCATTTACCAAACTTAATTGTTTTAGAAGCTTTGTTGGGTGAATTAAACGTTAAAACAACCAAAGCGTTAAGTGGTCAAGAAGCACTTAACCTTATTCAAGAACGAATTGACCAGAAACTTAAACCATTTGATTTAGTGTTTATGGATATTCAAATGCCGGTTATGTCGGGCATTGATACCACACGTGCTATTCGTTCTTTAGAGTCGACACTCGACGGGGAAATGCAGCTTCCAATTATTGCGTTAACGGCCCATGCCCTTGCCGATGAAAAACAAAAACTCCTTAAAGTAGGCATGAATGACTATGTCACCAAGCCAATTCAAATGGATCAAATCATCCAGATCTTAACGCAATGGACTAAAAACAACTTTACAGCAAAAGCCATAGATAAAGACCACCTTGTAGTTGCAGAAGCTTTAGACCCACAAATTTTAAACTGGCAACAAAGTTTGCAACTCGCAGCAAATAAAGAAGACTTAGCACAAGATCTCCTCAAAATGTTAGTTGATAGTTTTCCAACTGAGCTAGACGAAATGCAGCAGCTCATTGAGCTTGAAGACTTCCCTCAACTTGAGCATGTTTTACATCGCCTGTATGGTGCCACTCGCTATGTAGGTGCCCCGAAACTCCAACAAGTTACTGGTGACTTTGAGCAATTCATTTCAACGCTACGTAAAGAACGCCGTATAGCAGATGAAGGCTTCATTGAAGAGGTCATGCAACGCTTTAATGAATTAGGTCTTGTTGTTAAAGAGGTAGAAAGTGCTGCTCTTCAGATCTTGGTAACACCTGACTAACATATCGACCAAATAGGCATGACTGAGCTGTCATGTTTCCAGATTACAGCCATGTTATGCTCCGTTCATCTATAAAAAAAGAAGCGGGAATCTCATGGCACTCTTACGTATTGAAAAAAATAATGGCATTGCAACGGTATATTTAAACCGTCCTGACAAACGCAATGCGATGAGTTTTGCTCTATTAAAAGAGTTAGTTTCAACTGCAAAAGCAATTAAAAAGGATCGAGATATCCGCTGTGTTATTTTGACAGGCGAAGGAAATGTGTTTAGTGCTGGCATTGATTTATCTGACCTTAACAATCCCAAAAACTCTGCTTTTGCCATTTGGGAACTTATAAAACCCGGACAAAGCCTTTTTCAAAAAGCATTTCTGACTTGGCAGAATTTACCTGTCCCTGTTATTGCGGCACTAGAAGGATATTGTTTCGGTGCGGGCATGCAACTTGCCTTGGCTGCCGACATCCGAATTTCTCATCCAGAAACAAAAATGTCGATTATGGAAAGCCGCTGGGGTTTAGTTCCTGATATGGGACTTACTCGTTCATTAAAAGGTTTAATTAGCGTTGACCTTGCAAAAGAACTCACCTTAACTGCCCGTGTTTTTGATGGGAATTATGCAAAAGAAATTGGTCTTATAACTCATTTAAGTGACACTCCTTTAGAGAGAGCAAATGAGATTGCCTCTGAAATGTTGCAGCGCTCCCCCGATGCCCTCACTGCGGCAAAACGTGTACTTGATGCAATGGAACATCAACCAGAAAAATCATTACGTCTAGAAAAAATCTGGCAACTCAAATTATTACTTGGTAAAAATAGCAAACTTGCTCGTAAAAAAGACAAACATCCTGAAGTTGAATTTTTACCACGCCAATATAAATAAGAGCTCAGACTATGAATTTTGATCGCAATACTCCTATTGCTTTTTTAGGCATAGGACTAATGGGAAGCCGGATGGCTACCCGTTTGATTCAGGCAGGTTTTCAAGTTGCTGTATGGAATAGAACATCCTCCGCCTGTGAAGAACTTATTGATATCGGTGCACAACCTTTAGAACTTTCAAATATTGGTGAGTATCCAGTTGTTTTAATCTGCCTAGCAGATGACACAGCAGTAGAAGCAGTATTTGAACAAATTCAGCCGAACTTAAAAGCTGAGCAGGTTATTGTTGATTTCTCAAGCTTATCCGTTGCTGTAACAAAAACGCTTGCTCAAGCAACGAGTTCACAAAATGTAAAATGGATTGACTCCCCTGTATCAGGCGGAACAGTGGGTGCCGAACAAGGCACACTTGTCATCTTTGCAGGGGGTGATGCCCAAACTATTACAGATCTGACTCCTATTTATAATGTTCTATCCCAACGCGTGACCCGAATGGGAAATACAGGAACCGGCCAAGCCACCAAAATTTGTAATCAACTCATTGTTGCAGCTAACAGCGCTCTTATTGCAGAGGCGGTCGCACTTGCAGATCGAGCTGGTGTAGACACAAAGCTACTCGCTCCTGCCTTAGCGGGTGGTTTTGCGGACTCTAAACCCTTTCAAATTCTCACTCCTCGCATGGCAACTCATACATTTGAACCAATTCAGTGGAAAGTTCAAACATTATCTAAAGATCTTAACAACGCAGTAACATTGGCTAACAATGTTAATTTAGACCTCCCAGTTGCACAAAAAGCTCTATTACAGCTACAAACTCACCAAAAAAATGGCTTTGCTGAGAAAGATTTAGCTACTATGATTCAATTAGTAGAGCAAAAATAAACGGAGTTTGAGTATGGGTCGTCTTGCAGTCAATTTATCCATGATTTTTACCGAAGTTCCTTTAATTGAACGCTTTGCTCTGGCCCATGCACAGGGCTTTGAAAATGTAGAAATTCAATTCCCTTACGAATTGGAAATTTCTGAAATTCAAACCCAACTTGAACGCTACAATCTTAACTTGTGTCTGATTAATGTCCCAGCAGGCGATCTGATGCAAGGCGGAAATGGGTTGGCAGGTGTACCCGGTCAAGAAATAGCTTTTCATGAAGCCTTAGAATTAGCAATTAGCTATGCCACTACTTTAAAAGTTCCTCGTATCAATATTTTGGCAGGCAAACAACCATTAGATACCGACCTACTTCCTTGCTTAAAAACATTAGCAAGTAATTTAAAGCTTGCATGCAATTTACTCAGTGAACACGACATAGAACCTGTTATTGAAATGATTAACGGGACAGATATGCCACGCTTTTTAGTACAGAATATTGCTCAGGCACAAGAAATGTTAGAAGCAGTAAATCATCCTTCTCTAAAAATGCAATATGACTGCTATCACATGGCAATGATGGGCGAAGATATACTTGAAGGATTACAAGAAAATATTAATTTAATTGGACATATTCAATTTGCAGACTGTCCGGGCCGTCATGAGCCAGATACTGCTCAAATTCCTTATGAACAAATTTTTTCTTGGTTAAAGCAAAGCTCTTATCAAAACTATATTGCAGCAGAATATAAACCTGAAAATACTTCAAATCAGTCATTTACTTGGAAGAAAAAGTATTTTTCGGATGATGTAAATATATAAACTGTTACGAGTTCTGTTTGAAATTCGGATCAAAAACCACTATATTAGATAGTGAGTAATTGTCAGGAAAATATACCCTATATGAATTTAGAACCATCGCCCAGCGTGTCTAATTCTCACGATTTCGCAATGAATGCTTCAAGTAAAGACGTACAAGCTTGTCTCCAAGCAGTTCATGACGCTTTAATTGATGTAAAAGCAAAAGATATTCTCCAGTTAGATGTTAGCTCAATTAGCAATGTCTCTGATGCTATTGTAATTGCGAGCGGCACTTCTACTCGCCATGTCAAAGCACTCGCTGACAATGTTGCAGAAGAAGCTCGAAAAGCCGGTTTCCGCCCGATTGGTGTTGAAGGCGAACGAGATGCAGAATGGATCTTAATTGATCTCGGCTTTGTTGTAGTACATGTGATGCTACCAACAGCTCGTAAATTTTATGATTTAGAAAGCTTATGGCGTACCACTCCAGAGTCGGTTGCTTAAAATTTTGCTTTTAAAAAAAGCGGCTCTTTTGAGCCGCTTTTTTGTTTATCTGACAGTCGTCAGCCACCTTTAAATTTGACATGACAAATTGTCAGATTTGCAGCAATATACACTTTCTTGAAGTCCCTACCAATAAATAGCATAACCGGAGTACAGAAAGTGAAGATATTAATTACGGGCGCCAACACTGGTATTGGTTTCGCCACAGCAGAACAACTGGTTAAACAAGGGCAACATGTTATTTTAGCTTGCCGAAATCCAGAAAAAGCACAAGCTGCACAAAACAAATTACGTGCTCTTAACCAAGGACAAGTCGATTTAATTTCTCTCGATTTAAACAGTCTTGAATTAACTCAAAAAGCTGCTAATGAGATTGCCGACCGCTATGGTAGCCTTGATGTACTCATTAACAATGCAGGGTTATTTGCCAAAACCAAACAGTTAACTGCCGATGGTTTCGAGCAGCAATTTGGTGTGAATTATTTAGGCCATTTTTTACTAACTCAAAAACTACTTCCAGTTTTACAACAATCCCCTAAAGCACGGATTATTCATCTCGCTTCTATTGCACATTGGGTTGGCTCAATTAAACCAAACAAATTTCGTGCAGAAGGTTTTTACAATCCCCTGTTCTATTATGGGCAATCGAAACTTGCAAATTTATTATTCAGCAATGCTTTAGCAGAACAACTAGCAGGTAGTTCAATCACCAATAATGCGTTGCATCCTGGCGGTGTCGCTTCTGATATTTATCGTGACTTACCAAAACCTGTTTACGCTGCCATGAAATTAGGTTTAGTTCCCACTTCAGTTCCAGCAAATCTTATTACAGAAATGGCAACCGGAGATGCATGGCAGAACCGTAACGGCGAATATGTCAGTGCGCATATGCCAGACTGGAGATCTTCACATGCTAAAAACCAGCAACTGGCACGTGATCTCTATCAAAAATCTATGGATCTTGTAGAAAAATTTCTTTAAAAAAAAATAAACCTAAATAAAAAGCCACCCGAGGGTGGCTTTTACAATCCTGTTTGAGATCAGATTAGTGACCGCCACCATTGATTGCTTTAGTCATATCTTCCACAACTTTCTTCGCATCACCAAAGATCATCATGGTTTTTTCATTGTAGAACAAATCGTTGTCTAGACCCGCGTAACCTGTTGCCATAGAACGCTTAATCACCATGATCGTACGTGCTTTATGTGCTTCAAGAATCGGCATACCATAAATCGGTGAAGTTGGATCATCTTTCGCAGCAGGGTTTACTACGTCGTTTGCACCAATGACAAGCACAACATCTGTTGCTGGGAAATCCGAGTTAATCTCATCCATTTCCAAAATATCTTCATATGCTACGTCTGCTTCAGCAAGCAATACGTTCATATGACCAGGCATACGGCCAGCAACTGGATGGATCGCAAAACGAACGCGAACACCTTGCTCTTTTAGAATTTCACACAATTCTTTTACAGCATTTTGTGCACGACCTTGCGCCATACCATAACCCGGTACAATCACAACGCTATCTGCATTTGACATCAAGAAACCGGCATCATCAGCAGAACCTGAACGATGGTTACGTTGAACTTGTTCACCTTTAGCAGCTGTAGCAACCGCTGCACCACCCATTGCACCACCAAACAATACATTGATGATTGAGCGGTTCATTGCTTTACACATAATGTACGACAGAATCGCACCAGATGAACCTACGAGAGAACCCGCAACGATCAACATATTATTTTCAAGGGTAAAACCAATACCTGCTGCCGCCCAACCCGAGAATGAGTTAAGAAGCGATACCACTACAGGCATATCACCACCACCAACTGGTGCAATCCATACCCAGCCAAATGCAAGTGCAAGTGCTGTCATTGCCCAGAATGCGGTCATGTTACCAGTGGTAAAGAAGTAGAAACCACAAGCCAACATCGCAATAAAGATAAGCGCTTGAACCGGTTTAACCCATGCACCAGAAATCGTTTTTGCCCATTTTTTTGCAGCCAATTTACCGTATGCAAACACAGATGCAGTAAAGGTAATCGCACCAACAAAACAACCAACGAACAATTCAAATAAATGAACACTGCTCATGTGTACATGTTGCACACCAGCCGCAGTTAAAGCTGCCTCATTTTGAGCAAACAATTCAGTGAGTTGGTTGTTATGCAAAATTGCAGCGATTGCAATGAGAACAGCAGCCAAACCAACTAAAGAGTGCATCAACGCCACAGTTTCAGGCATTTGAGTCATTGGTACAGTACGAGCACGTGCAATACCTACGATTGCACCCAACACCATTGCGCCAACAATCATCCAAATGACTGGATTATTGGCAACAAAGAAGGTCGTAACTACAGCAATCGCCATCGCGATCATACCGTAACGGTTACCTTGAATTGCTGTTTTAGGGCCAGACAAGCCACGAAGCGTCAAGATAAAGAGGATTGCGCCAACAAGGTACAACCAGTTTGCGTTTGCTTGAATAAATTCCATGTCAAAGCCCTCTTATTTCTTTTGCTTAGGCTTGAACATTTCCAGCATGCGTGCAGTTACTGCAAAGCCACCGAAAATATTAATGCTTGCCAAAAATACTGCAATCGCACCCAGTACGCTCACCACATTCACACTTTGAAATGCAACGTTAGCATCTACACCCAAAATAGGCAGACCCACAGTTTGCAACATCGCACCTACCACAATAATAGATGACAACGCATTGGTTACAGCCATAAGTGGCGTATGTAAAGCTGGTGTAACACCCCAAACTACGTAATAACCTACGAAGATGGCAAGGACGAAAATTGTAATAGTTTCAACCATGAGAAATCTCCTTAACCACGCTTAAGCAGTACTTGACCGCCATGAGTGACCAATAGGGCTTTTTGGATTTCGTCTTCCAGATTAATCGCAAAGTTTTTCTCTTTGTCGAATAAAGTTTCTACGAAATTGAATACGTTACGCGCATATAGTGCGGAAGCTTCTGTCGCTACAGTTGCCGGAATATTTGGAACACCCAAAATTTTCACGCCATTTTCTGTAAACACAGTCTCGCCCACTTTAGAGCCTTCAACGTTACCACCAGTTTCAACAGCCATATCAAGAATGACAGAACCCGGTTTCATCTTGGCAACAGTTTCAGCCTTAATCAGACGTGGTGCATCACGACCCGGCAACAATGCAGTAGTAATCACGATGTCCGCGTTAGAAACAGCCTTATCAACAATCGCGGCTTGGTCTTTGATGTATTGCTCACCTGGCATCCATCCATAACCATTTTTAGCGGCATCTGCTGCGCGTTGTTTTTCTTCTTCAGACATTGGTACGTCTAACCACTTACCGCCTAAAGACTCAACCTGATCTTTTGCTGTAGGACGCAAATCAGTCGCTTCAACAATTGCACCTAAACGTTTTGCTGTTGCAATTGCCTGAAGGCCCGCAACACCCACCCCCATAATCACAACACGAGCAGGTTTTACAGTACCGGCAGCAGTCATAAGCATTGGGAACATACGTTGATATTCAGCAGCAGCAAGCAAAACTGATTTATAACCAGAAAGGTTTGCCTGAGAAGACAATACATCCATGTTTTGTGCACGAGAAAGCGTACGAGGAAGCAATTCCAATGCAAAAGCAGAAACTTGCTGATTCGCAAACTGATCTAGTTCGGTATTACGATAAGGATCAAACATTGCCACAACAGCAGTATTTGCTGGAAGTTTTTGAATTTCTTCGCCTTGTGGCGCACGAACTTTCAAAATAATTTGACTACCCGTATAGGCATCATCCGTAATGGTTGCACCGACCTGTTCATAAGCACTGTCAATGTACGCAGCCTTTACACCAGCACCACGTTCAATCACAACGCTATGACCAGCGCTAATCAACTTCTTTACTGTCTCTGGCGTAGCAGCTACACGATTTTCACCGACGACAGTTTCGGTTGGGATTCCGATTTGCATGAGCATTCCTCAAGCTAATTTCTCATTGTCAAAAACATTGCAACCTGCAATGTTTCCCCCATGTGTATTCTTTGTACAGAATTTGGATTCTAATTGAACTTTTTTAAAATACCACCCAATATTTATTTAATAAATACCCATATTTTGAACTGATGATTCACGATATTTGATTTAAGGTGTAATATAGGAAGCTTTTTCTTTTTTTGCAGACAATAGTCTCTCTTATACAGTCTTGTATATGAAAATTTCTTTATCTTCGTTTCAAATCGGGTCTTTTTTTGCTCTTTGCTCTGCTTTTCTATTCAGTACAAAAGCAATCTTTATTAAACAGACTTATGCCCTTTCTCCACTAGTAGATGCTACAGTCCTGATGGCTTTACGCATGTTAAGCGCTTTACCGTTCTTTCTACTAATCTGTTGGTTTAACAGGCATCATAATCAGGGCATAAAAAAGAAGGATTGGCTAATTTTAATTTTTGCCGGTCTATTAGGCTACTATTTTGCCAGCTGGCTCGATTTTATGGGTCTGATGTTTATTAGTGCTTCTCTAGAACGAATTATTCTATTTTTATATCCCACTCTTACTGTCATAGTCTCAAGTCTGCTCTACAAACAAAAATTAGATGCAAAAAGTTTATTTGCCATTTTCCTTAGTTATGGTGGAACTGTGTTGGTCATGCTTCAAGAGCACAACAACGCACCAATTCAGGGCAACTTCTGGCTAGGTACAAGTTTAGTATTTGCAGGTGCGGTCGCTTTTGCGGGCTACTTATTACTAACCCCACCATTAATTAAGAAATTTGGTTCTTGGAATTTCACGGGTTTAGCATTAACTGTGGCTTGTATTGGTACATTAACGCACTATGTATTAAGCACACCTCACCCAATTCAACTTCTATTACAACTGCCCTCTAGTGTGATTTGGTACGGCATCGGACTCGGTTTTTTGGTAACAGTTTTACCTACCGTTATGCTTATGCAAAGTATTGAGCGACTTGGCGCCTCTCAATCTGCCATGATTGCTTCAATCGGGCCGGTTTTAACTATTTTGCTCGCGGTTACTTTTTTAAATGAAAATTTAAATATGTGGCAATGGGTAGGCTGTATTTTAAATATTGCAGGTGTGATGATAATTACACTCAGAAAGAAAAGATTAAAATACTAATTTCCCTTGACCTCAACTTAAGTTGAGGTTGGATACTCATCTAAATTTTACTGAACGGTTGAGTTCCATGAATCAAGAAACTTTTAAAATAATAAATCCATCAACTTTATACGACCCTACTCCCAATGCTTATAGTCATGTTGCTGTGGTAGAAAATTTTAAAAAGATTATTCATATTGCTGGTCAAGGAGGGGAAAATCCAAAAGGCGAATTAAGCCCAAACTTTGAAGAACAAGTTTCTCAAGCTATTGATAATATTAAATATGCTTTAATTGCTGCCAATGCAGAGCTTAGCAACATTGCCGTCTTAAGAGTTTTAGTTGTTGACCATTCGGTCGAAAAACATCAAATTTTGATTAAAATTATGCAAAATTTATGGAAAAATCATCTTTTTCCAGCCTGTACACTCATTCCTGTACCACGCCTTGCATTAGAGCATATGCTCATTGAAGTCGAAGCAACCGCATACACCTAATAAAATCGAGAGAACATCATGTCTACCCCTGAAGATATCAGTCAAAATAAACCTTTGCTTTGGTTGATGGCAGCAGCATGTGGTTTATGTGCAGGTGTGAATTATTATTGCCAGCCCCTTATTCACTCGATTCAACAAGACTTTGCCGTGACTCAAGCACAAGCAGCCTTAACAGTGACATTTGCTCAGGTATCTTACGCCCTCGGTTTACTTTTTATTGTTCCGATGGGTGATATCGTCAATAAAGCCAAGGCTATTCCTTTTTTAATGGTGCTTTGTGCAGTTGGCCTATTTACTTCTGCTTTTGCTGTTAACTTACCCATGCTATGGATCGGTACAATTTTAGCGGGTTTGTTTTCGGTTGCAGCTCAAGTGCTTATTCCACTTGCCACAATGACAGTAAAACCTGAAAAAACTGGCGAAATCATAGGTTTTTTAATGAGCGGCTTATTGGTCGGGATTTTACTCTCTACCAGCCTTGCAGGTTTATTTTCTAATTTCTTTCATTGGAAAGTCGTTTATGTAGTAAGCGGCATATTAATGTTGCTGTTGGCCTACACACTCAAAAGCCGTCTCCCTTATGTTTTGCGCATGAAAATGAATTATGGGCAAATCTTTCTCTCAATGGGTCAGCTTTTAAAACAGGAAAAACGACTATTACTAAGAGCACTTACAGGAGCTTTCGCCTTCGCATCTGTGAGTATTTTATATTCCACCATCGCATTACTCCTCACCTCAGCACATCATTTACCTGATCTGTTTATTGGACTAGTACCTTTAGTCGGTATCTTTGGTGCCTTATCAACCCGTTATATTGGTAAATATGCTGATCAGGGACGTACCACGCTACTCACATGGATGGGCTGTGGTTTATTCCTGTTAAGTTGGCTCTGTTTTTATTATGGACAAAGTTTGCTTGCAAGTTATGTTGCTGGTTTTGCCATAATTCAGTTGGCATTAGCTTTGGTACACACTAGCAATCAGAGCATTATTTTCCGTTTACGACCAGATGCTAAATCTCGTATTAATGCCATCTATATGACCACATATTTTATTGGTGGTGCTGGCGGTTCCGCTTTAGGAATTTTTGCATGGAACCGTGGTGGATGGACCATGACTTGCCTTGCTGGTATTGGGTTGGTTGTGCTTTGTATTTTGTTTAGCTTGTTTGATGCGTTCTTACAAAAAAGTAAATTGCCCCTTAAGTAAGTAACTCGTTATAAATCATCTCTCTATATTTAACATAAGGGCGGTTATAAATTACTCGGTTAAATGCCTCTGTCGATTCAAGCGTAAACCCCGTATAATGCTGCCCTTTCATTAATTTAGCGACTTTTGGGTCTCTTGGTTATGCAATCACTTCAATCGTTACAACCTCGTATTTCTGTCGCTCCAATCATGGATTGGATCGCATAAAAAATTTTATTTAAATATCATTCCTTTACTTAAATTAAAAGTGTGAAATTGGCGTAATACTTTTAAACTAGAATATTTTAAAAGTTTTATAAAAAATTGAAAAATTCTCATATTCCAAAAGAATGAGGCTTAATATTTTCAAGTAATACATATTTATTAACGTTTGCTACCTCATTTAATTCTTCATTAAAATCAATAAACTTTTTAAGAATTTTATAATGGTGGTGCTGTAACTCTAGATAGACCTAAGTTTTGTAATCCAATTTTAATATAGTTTTTTGTACTATATCCAAGATAAATTGACCAATTATATTTAGCATTATCTTCTTCTAAGATATAAGTTAAATATTTATAATTTAAATAATTTTCATAAATGAAAGTTAATATATTTTTTATATTACAAAGAAGATTATCAATAACAAAATTAACATGAGCTAAATCAGTACAATCAAACCTAACAGATAGCACTTTTTAAGTTTTTTATAGCCTCGCGTTGGTTATCAAAGTTTTGCATTACATCAGATTCAGATCTATCTTCAAATAATTCCTCATCTTCTAAATCCATTTCAAAAATAGCATTAGCAAAACCCTGATTTGACATACGATCCAAAACTTCCTGATAAAATCCTACGACTTTATTTTTTTCATCAATTTGCTTGGTTTGAACTAAGTATCCGGAAGCTTCTTTGAATCGGGTATTTAATATACAGGTTATGTACAAAGGCTAAAAAGTACATGGTAAAAATATCCAGCAAAAAGATAATCACTTTTTAACTTATAAAAGATATCTATTATGTACGTTTAGCAAAAGCTAGATAAACCTTTTTATCGCATTCATCTAGCAACTGTAAAAAAATTAAACTACTTTATAAAATAGGTAAAATGGATGGGACCATATCCTGAATTGTTTTGCCATTACATGTTTCGCCTAATGCAGACATTTTCCATGCACCATTGTGACGATAAACTTTAGCAATAATTAATGCTGTATAATTACCTTTTGCTGAAAGATTATATTTTGCAATTTCAACATTGGTTGTAGCGTCAACTACACGGCAAAAAGCATTTTCAACTTTTTCGAAAGTTTGTCCACGGAAACTACTGATTGTAAATACAATTGATTTCACTTGGCTAGGAACTTGAGTCAGATCCACATGGATTGCCTCATCATCACCCGCGCCATCACCAGTACGATTGTCACCAGAATGTTTAATACTGCCATCACGACTCTGTAATTGACCGAACCAAATGCTATCTAACGCTTTGTTATTTTCATCAAAAACAATTGCAGAGGCATCGAGATCAATCGAATCACCACCACCACCAAACATGCCAAGTAAACCGCCTTTTTTTGCGACATCCCAACCTGCACCAAGAAATATTTTAGTTAAAGATGAACCATCACCCTTTTCTAAAGAAATTTTTTGACCTTTTACTAAGCTAATGCCCATTTATAATTTCCTTCAGTTTGAATTTGAATGACCACGACCTAAAGCCGTAGCTAACCACTGTAAATAACTCGCACGATTACGTGAGCACACAATCACTTTGCCATGTCCACGGAACTTAATCACTAAACCTTCACCACTCGTAAAGCTATTGACGATATTGCCAACAAAACCACCGCCACCAGAACTCGGAATGCCAATATTATAATTTAATGATGCATCCCAAGCCGCAACATGACCATTATCGATGGTGACTTCACCTTGCTCTGGTGTAATATCCAGTTCGAGTAAAGTTCCACTGCCAGAAATACACACTTTACCCTGCCCACTGGTTTCCATAACCACAAAACCGCCTGTGCCCCCAAACAATGCACCGCCTATATTACTTTGCACTTTTGCTTTGATCATGGTGTGTTCGGTTGCTGCAACAAAAGAACCATCAGATAAAATATACTGTCGTTGACCCACATCAAGGATCTGCATATCACCATCTAAATTCGGTGATAATAGACACTCTCCTGCACCTCTCACGGCTTTAATTTGCTGTTGAAATAAAGACTCTCCAGAGGTAAATTTACGCATAAAAGCTTGAAAAATTCCGCCACGTAATTTACCGCCAACCTCAAGATTTTGTTCAACCATGACCATCGCATCAGATTCACAATAGATTGCTTCACCTTGCTGCATACTGACATGTAAAAAAGGTTCTGGGCTACCAACAAGACTAAATTCTGCCATTATATTTACCTATGCTCTCACGATATTTTTATTTTTTGCTTCTGCTAACCATATCGGAAATTCTTGAAGTAAAAAGTCATACAACATTGATTCAGAAATACTTTCAATATTATCTATTTTAAAGAAATTACAATTGTCTACCACGCTCCCCTCCATGGTATCTAATTTTTCTAACACACCGTAATTTTTGCCACCAATACCTACAAATTGCCAAAATATGGGTTGCAATGATGCCTCTTGTAAAATCTTTTTAATTTTTCTAGCTTCAGAAACACCACCATCAGAAATAAAAACAATATAGACCGGTAAATTGGATGGGCTTTCTTTGGTAAAATAATGTAAAACCTCTTCAAGAACGGCAGGCTCATTATTATAGCCAGCTCCTGCATTCCATTTTTTATAACCTCCTTGTTCTGAAGCTATATAGTTATTCAAATTATTCAGGCTTACATCATTTAAACGGAGTGCTTTTTCTGCAAATGCCCAGCACTCAAAGCTGCCATCGTCATCAAAATTGATTGCCAAAGGTATAATGCGATCCATAACTTTCTGCACATCACCACATTTATATTGTTGGCTCATTGAACCTGAATAATCCAATATCAACGCCACTCTTGCTTTTACCTCAAGTAATTTATTTTTTTCTAAACTAATCAGTGATTTTTTAGTGAGATCGAGCAAATGGGGTGCAAATTTTTCCACCTTATCTAAAATAACTTTTTTCTTTAAATCAATTTTAGACGCTGTAGGGGCAGGAGAAGAATTTTCAGCAACCTCCCCGCCAAAATGTTTCACTAATGCGGTTAATCCACCATTAAAACCTTGTCCGATAGCAGCCATGCGCCACAGATCATTTTTAAAGTAAATTTCAGTCAACATGACTGCTTTTTCTTGGCTAAAATTTGATGGATTTAATTGATAATTTGCCAATACTTCGCCTTGCTGATTTACAAGAGAAATTTGACCACTTTGAATATTTTGCATCGTTGCTTGATCATTTGCCACAGTTGCACAAATGACAAATCGGGGCGTTTGTGTCGCATTTATTTTACTTAAATCAAAAGTAAATAAATTCAAATTTTCTTGCTGAAGATATTGCACTTCACAGTGAGGCGTCTGCGGTTGATTATAAAAAGTCATATAATCATCATGGAAAAGCTGATCATTTTGTCCTACACCAAAACTGGATATATCGATATCAAATGCTGCTTTAAATTGCACACGTAAAGTAAATTTTTGATCATTTTGAATAACTTGATTAAGTGCTATTTTTTGTCCAGAAACTAACTGCATTTTTATTCTCTAATTTAGTACTTGAAAATAATTCAATATAAAATAGATTTATACCAATTACTTTCAAGTACTAAAAGATGACTCTTTTAGTACTTTAATTGATTCGCTTAAACTGCAACACCATAACTAGCAGCTAACGCACCCAGACCACCATTAAAGCCTTGACCAACGGCTTTGAATTTCCATTCGCCATTGTGGCGATATAACTCACCAAAAATCATCGCAACTTCAGTGCTACCGTCTTCAGACAAGTCGAAACGTGCCAACTCTTCTGCATTTGCATCTTGGTTAATCACACGGATATAGGCTTTATCGACCATACCGAAGTTTTGACCATTTTGCTGTCCTTCGTGGATCGTCACAGCAAATACAATTTTTGCAACTTCTTGAGGAACTTTAGATAGGTCTACAGAAATTGTTTCGTCATCACCCTCGCCATCGCCAGTACGGTTATCGCCTTTATGGTTAACCGATCCACATGGTGAAGTTTTTTGATTGAAGAAAATAAATTCACCATCTAAACGAACTTTACCATCCTCACCTGTTAAGAATGCGACAGCATCTAGATCGAATGCCTTACCATCAGTTGCACGTGGATTCCAACCTAAACCCAAGTCGACTTTATTCATCGTCGGAGCAGTTTTGGAAAGATTGATATTTCCGCCTTTTGATAAATTAATAGCCATTTTTGTTTCCTTAACTTTCGTTTATGAAGATTGTTGCTTTTTACTATATGAAATTGAAGAGATGACAGCCCAAACAATGAAGGCAACACCCACTAATCCGGTAATAACCTCTGGAATATGTAATCCTGTGCCGCTCGCCAACATAATCAACGCAAGTGCACCAATTGCATAATGCGCGCCATGTTCTAAATATACATAAGCATCAAGCGTACCTTTTTCAACCAGGTAAATGGTCATTGAACGGACAAACATCGCACCGATGGCAAGACCCAGCATTATAATTACCACATCACTGGTAATTGCAAAAGCACCGATTACACCATCGAAACTAAAAGAGGCATCTAATACTTCTAAATATAAGAAACCACCAATACCGCCTTTGACAATCGTACCTGTTGCAGTGGCACTATTTGATTTTTCAGATTCATCATCATTGCTACTGCCTTCTAATAGATGGCCAATGACTTTCACTCCCACATAGACGACAATACCCCAAACACCAGCCATCATCACAACTAAACGTGATGCATCAGGGATGTAGCTTGCTAAAATAAGTAGCACAACCAATGAAATGAAAACTGAAATCGCTTGAATATTACCTAAATCTGCTAATCTTGATTCAAGCCAATGAAACCAATGTTCATCTTTTTCATCATCAAACAAGAAATTCAGAAATACCAATAATAAGAACATGCCACCAAATGCTGCGATTTCAGCATGATGGGTCATCAGTTTTTCTGAATAAGTTGTGGGGTCATTTAATGCTAATTTAGCGACTTCAATCATGCTCATATCGGCGGTGACACCGACAATAAGCAACGGGAAAATGAGTCGCATACCAAAAACAGCAACGATAATACCCACGGTTAAAAACAGGGTTCGCCAAAATTGGTTCCAATGTTTCAGTACAGAGGCATTGACGACTGCATTATCAAAGGAGAGTGATACCTCCATAACCGCTAAAATTGCAGTAATAGCCAATACTTTAAACATTGCCATTAAACCGGCTTGGGGGCCATGGGTTAACCCCCAATATGCCGAAATGGCCAAGCAGATAATGCTAAAGATGATCGAAAAACGGAAGTGTTTCATTTTTCACCTAAGAATAGAGTTTAAATACTAATGCCATATTGACGGCACATAGCACTTAAACCACCGTTATAACCTTGACCTACAGCTCTGAACTTCCATTCACCGTTATGACGATATAACTCGCCAAAAATCATCGCTGTTTCTGTTGAATAATCTTCATTTAAGTCAAAACGTACAATTTCAACATTCGTTTGATCATTAACGACGCGAATAAATGCATTTTGCACTTGTCCAAAATTTTGACCACGGCTTTCTGCATCATGAATGGTAACGGTAATGGCAATTTTTTGCACTTCAGCAGGCACTTTCGCTAAATCAATCTTAACTGCCTCATCATCACCATCACCCGCGCCCGTACGGTTATCACCGGTATGTTCTACAGAACCTTCTGGAGAGCGCGTTTGGTTATAAAAAATAAAATCTGTTTCACCACGAACTTTGTCATTTGCAGCCAATAAAAATGCCGAGGCATCCAAGTCAAAATCTACGCCATCAGTGGCCCGAGCATCCCAACCTAAGCCAATCAAAACTTGGTTAAGTGATGGATCTGTTTTGCTTAAAGATAGATTTCCACCTTTATTTAATGAAATCGCCATAATTTTCCCTCTTCTTTATTACATGTAAATTAAATGGATAGTGTTAATCTTTTGAGCCTTTGGTCCAACGAAAACCAAAACCATAAAACTGATCTAAGGTTTTTTGACCTTCAAAATAACGTACTTCTCGATTGGCTTGAATTTCGCCATTTATATTTTTTAATTCTACAATTGCACAGGTATTTAATTGATTACCTTCAGTTAAACGTACCTCAATTTCAGGTTGATCTGGAAGACGAATGGTCACTATCCCATCTGTTGCTGCCCACTGTGCTGCACCTTCATAAATATAGGTATAGATGACAATGCGCTCAATACGATCCCATTGATTACCATTAATATGTAAATTTTCACCATTTAGAGATGCACCTGTACGATCATCTGCATCTAATTTGATATAAGGCAGTTGGTCAAAATGACCGAATCGGTTTCCAAGGGGTTGGACTAAATCAATACTGCCATCTTTAAACTGTACCATCGCCCCTAAATCTAGGTCGATTGAATTAGAGCGAGTTAATTTTTGGAAAAAGGATTCTGATTTAGCTGTGGATTTATTCCAGTTTAAATTCACCGAAATTTTGCCAAAGCCTGCGCCTTTTTTAGTTAAATTAATTCTAGAATTATTTTTATCTAACTTAATTTTTGACAAATTAAGATTCGACTTTGTCGGTGTCGGTGTCGGTGTCGGTGTCGGTGTCGGTGTCGGTGTCGGTGTCGGTGGAATGTTACTTTGAGTTTCTTCAATCACGACACCAAAATTTTCAGCCAAAGGTTTCAAGCCCCCATTAAAGCCTTGATCAATAAATCTAAATTTCCATTTATCATTATGTTTATACACTTCTGCCAAAATTAATGCTTTTTCTGTTTTAGACTGGGTCTGAATCAATGCATTAGCGATGGTTTGAGTACCGGATAAAAGTTCAATATGGATGGGAGATATCCGACTAAAATTATTTGGTTCATTAATTGTTGCACATAAAGTAACTTTTTGAATTTGTGGATCAAGTAATGCGGTATTAATCTTAAATTTAGTTAAATATGGATTATTAGAATTAGATTGAGTCAGCACCACACTTTGATTGCGTGTTTGAGTTTGCCCATAGAAAATCATATCCTGATCACCTCGCACTTTTTGCGTACTTTGTGCTAAAAGATATGCAGTACAATCAACCTCTACTTGATTAAGAATACTAGTTTTTATTAATATCTCGACCACTTCAGATGCTAAAGCAATGTTTCCACCCGCAATAAGTTGCATACGACCCTCTTACAATATTGTAATATTTCATTTAATAAATTAAGTATATGAATATAAAAAAATATCTTAAAAATTATTTTATTTGCCCTATATTGTTTTAACATAGGCAGATTCAAGCGGCAAGTGCAACAATATAAAAACCCGTTCCACATCACTGAGCGTATACCAACCCAATGACTTTCTAGGATAATTATTCATTTATTACATGAAAAATTTTATATATTTCATGTAGAATGGAAGCATAAATTTATAATTGTTATTAAAGAAAATTGAGAACAACTCTACTGTGAAATCGCACTACAATATATGGATTGCTGAAAGCTACTCCTGTCAAAACGACATTATTCAATTATTAAAACGCTCAAATTTATCTGCCCATCTGACGATTTTTTGTTCTCATAGTAAACAACGTCCAGAATTAAAGCTCTGCGCAGATTATTTTTTTCAACAACCCCCCGTTGAATACAGTGCAAATTGGCTTTTAGAACAATGTAAAGTGCATTCCATTCAACTACTGTTTTGTGGAAAACATAGTCAATTTATTGAAAAATTTCGTGAAGAATTTGCTCGGCATGATATTCAACTAGTGACAGGTGCCACTGGTGTAGCGCAGCATGAAAACATGAACAATAAATTCCTATTTGGAGAAATTTGTGAAGCTTTAAACTTACCGAATATTCCTGCTGCGAAAGTGGATCATGTTGTTGGATTAAAGCAAGCAATTGCTGATTATCAAAAAAAATATTCACATATTTGTGCAAAACCCGTGTACGGCGTATATGGTTCTGGTTTTGTTCAACTGCGAGATGAAGTTACATATTTTAAGCAATTTCAACTCAATACGCAGTGTAATACGCAACAATTTATAGAAGCCTATGCTCAATTAGATCAACCTATTGAGTATTTGATTATGCCGTTTTTAACGGGGCAAGAATGTTCCGTCGATATTGCCTGTAGCCATGGGCGAATTTTAGCCTTAGTGACCCGAGTCAAATTTAAATTTTATCAGCAATGCTATATCGAGCATCCTTGTCATGAAATCTGCAAAATTCTGGTGCCACATTTCCAATGTGATGGATTGATCAATATTCAATTTAAACAAGACGATCTGGGGGTATGGCATATTTTAGAAATTAACCCGCGTCCCGCAGGTGGTTTTGCCTATACACAACATACTGGAATTAATTTAATTGCAGAACTGATGGCTGAAAAATTGCAATTGACACTGCAACATACTGACTTCGTTCCCGTCGTTCAAGTTTTACCCATTACACAAAGTTTCAAAATGGATTATACACATTGATAAAACATATTGATTTAAGTCGTGGTCGTATTAGTGTGACTGTGAATCAGCATCATCCACAATGGAAATTGGATGATCTGCTCAGTTTTGCAGAAAGAATTAACCCTAAACGTGCATTCTTATTTGTTTCCAAAATTCTTGGAAAACATATCCCCGTTGCACCATCCGCGATGCAAAGAAGTTATCAAGATCTTGCTGCGATCATTCCCAAAGATCTGCCCTATCCCATTAGTGTGATTGGTATGGCAGAGACCGCCGTAGGTTTAGGGGCAGGTGTTTATCGTGAACTGAAACAAGATTTTGGACAAAATGCCATCTTTTTAACCACCACGCGACATCCTGTTGAAACCTTACCGACCTTAGGCTTGTTTTTAGAAGAACATAGTCATGCACAAGATCAGTTTATTTTATCCAGTCATGATCCACTTAAGCATCAGCATGTGATTGCATCGAAAACGCTTATTTTAATTGATGATGAAATTTCAACAGGAAAGACCTTTAGAAATTTAATCTTGAGCCTGAAAAAATCGGGTTTACAACAGGTTGAGCGGATTATTTTGGTGACCTTGGTCAATTGGGCGGAACAACATTTAGTCACTGATGACTTAGGGATTCCAGTTGAAGTGGTGTCATTATTACATGGCCATTGGCAATGGCAGCAGAACCAGCAACCTATAGACATTGA
This sequence comes from Acinetobacter calcoaceticus, assembly GCF_900520355.1. Taxonomy (NCBI): domain Bacteria; kingdom Pseudomonadati; phylum Pseudomonadota; class Gammaproteobacteria; order Moraxellales; family Moraxellaceae; genus Acinetobacter; species Acinetobacter calcoaceticus. The sequence continues at coordinate 3,320,869 of NZ_LS999521.1, forward strand.
CATGCCCGATGTCAGCTCAACCCAGCAGCAAGCTCAAAAAATTATTGCCCCTCATGATTGGGGACGCGAACCGACCTTTCTAAATTGTAGCGCTTGGAAAAATATTCAACCACCTTTGCCCCATGAAAAAATCTTGGTCTTAGGTTCGGGTGAATTTAGTTGGATTCCATTTCTAATTGCCGAGCAATTAGAGCAGCAAGGGGCTGAAGTTTATTACAGCTCAACCACACGCTCTCCCATCAAGCAAGGTCATGCCGTTGAAAGTATTTGTGCATTTAAAGATAATTATGGACTAAATATTAATAACTATGCCTATAACGTTAAACATCAACAGTTTGATCGAGTTTTATTGGTCATTGAAACAGCTCAAGATAGCGTCGATCCTGTCCTGTTTGAACAAATAAAAAATCTGGAAATTATTAGTTATGAATCCTAAGCCGTTAATTTTTGTTGACTTAGATGACACGCTGTTTCAAACAAATCGTAAAAGTCCTCCGACACCATTACATAAAATTGCAACGCTAGATCAATTTGGTGAGCCTCTGTCTTATATGCTTCCCAAACAGCAAATTTTTGTGAATTGGTTGTTGGCATCTGCTGATGTTATTCCTGTGACTGCACGCTCAGTTGCAGGCTTGCAGCGGGTACATCTTCCTTTTCTGCATGGTGCGGTATGTTCACATGGTGGAACTATTTTAGCGGCAGATCAACAGGTTGATCAGGAATGGCTTGAAATCCAGCATAAGGCGGCAGCTGAACTGGATGAGTTACTGACTAAGTTACCAGCGCTATTGCTCGATTATGCCAAACCATTTGGTTCAATCCGCACTTGGACGATGCAAGAAAATGGTGGGAAAATTTATACTGTTGCCAAGCAAAATGATCCTGTGCCTTTATTTCTGCACCAAATGATTGAACACTTACCTGCTGAAGTACTTGAACACTGCTATGTCCATATCAATGGCAATAATTTAGCCATTCTTCCCAAATTTGTGTCTAAACAAAAAGCAGTTGAGTTTTTTATCAATAAATATGACCCAAATCGTGAACGTGCCATTTTAGGTTGGGGCGACAGTTTGTCTGATGCAGGCTTTTTAGGCTGCTGTGATTGGTTTGGTATGCCTAAAAATAGTCAGTTAGATAAATTTTTAGTACAAAATCTAGCACAAGATCATCAGGCAAAAGGATATTTAGGACATGTATAAAAACCATGCGTTAGCATCTAGTCTTCAAACACTGGGGTTCCATGGCTCTTATCGACCTGAAGATGTGACCTTCTTGCTCAATATTGATGAAATAGACCCCACACCCGTAGCTGAAAAAGAGTATCTGATTCAATCTGGGAAAAAACACTATTCACAAATGATTAGTGTTGAACATCCACCTTCAGATGAACAAATGCGACATTTTGAATACGCTTTTGAGCAAGGTGCTGAACGTCTGGCAAGTGATGTGCAGAAGATTGGTAACTCACTGATGGTTCGATTTCCCAAGCAACCGATTATTTTAGTTAGCTTGGTTCGCGCTGGCATCCCTTTAGGTGTACTCCTTAAACACTATATTCACAAGCATCAGGATTGTGAGCATTACGGGATTAGTATTATCCGTGATCGCGGTATTGATTTTGCAGCATTGCAGGCGATTATCGAACAACACGGCGCGGAAAATATTGTTTTTGTCGATGGCTGGACGGGTAAGGGTGCAATTTGTCGAGAATTGACCCAAAATTTGGCAGATTATCCCGCATTATTTGATGCAGGGTGGGAGGTTCCTCGCCTTGTGACCTTAGCCGATTTAGGTGGTTATTCGTGGTTAAGTGCCAGTTGTGAAGATTGGCTGATTCCGTTTGGTATGCTAGGTTCCGTGATCTCAGGCTTAACCTCACGGACTATTTTAAAAGATACGATTGATTTCGATCTGGCAAAGAAAAATTGCTACGATCCGAAGAATTGGCATAGCTGTTTAATCTATCAACATCTGGCTCAGTATGATATTTCAGTCGAGTTTATCGACAAAATATTAAATCTTATTCAACAGCATCCGCATAGCGATTTGGCAAATTGGAATAATCACATTCGACTCAAACAACAAAAAATTTGTTTAAATACCATTGACTGGATCTTTGAGACCTATACAGTTAAAAATATTAATCATATTAAGCCTAGTATTGCAGAAGCCACGCGTGCCGTATTAAGACGCGTTCCTGAAAAAATATTAATCCGTGATCCATCCAATCCACATGTACAATTACTGCTGCATTTTGCCAAAGAACGGAATATTGCCGTAGATATTTTAGGTGCCAAGTTAGGCCCATATCATGCAGTGACTCTGATAAAAAAAGTCGAGAAAAATAAATGAAACAACTGCAACATGCGATTGAGCTGGGTGCAACTATGTACATTCCTGCAACCCATGAGCAATTATGGGAAGTGACTGAAGGCATTAAATTTCCAATACTAAAATCGATTGCGGTCTGTTTAGAAGATGCCGTGTTGGAAAAAGACGTGCAAACAGCCATGGTCAATTTAAAGCATTTATTACAAAAACGTTTAGAGCAGCCAAACTTAAAGGCGCCTGCGATATTTATTCGCCCTAGAAATATTGAAATGGCGAAACATATTGTCGATTGGGACTTAAATCACACCTATAGTGGCATGATTTTACCCAAGTTTACGCTGCACGATTTAAAGCAGTGGATGGACATTTTGCCACCCAATATCAACCTGATGCCGACGCTTGAAACCAAAGAAATTTTTGATATGGGCCATAATATGGAGCTTAATCAAGCACTCAAATATGACTTTCATAAAACCCTATGTCTAAGAATTGGCGGTAATGACCTGTTGTCCTGTTTACATTTACGTCGCCCTAAAAACAGTACGATTTACCAAACTCCAGTGGGCATGTTAATTGCACAATTGGCAGGCTTATTTATTCCAGCGGGCTTTCAACTCAGTTCACCTGTATGTGAACATATTGACCGCACGCAATTGCTGATGGATGAATTATGCCAAGATATGAATAACGGCATTTATACCAAAACGGCCATTCATCCCTCACAAATTGAATATATTCATCGCGCCTTGCAAATCAATAGCGAAGAATTTCATGAAGCACAGCAAATTTTATCGCAAGATGCGAAAAGTGTATTTAAAAGCCACGGTTCCATGTTAGAACCAGCGACACATCGCAATTGGGCAGAGATGATTTTATTACGCTATAAAACTTTTGGTTTATCTAAACCTCAGGCCTCAAGCCAAGAAAAATTCATGCTCAATACATTCTCACTTTAACTATTTTAATACCAAATTTTATTGCACAAACATGAAGAAATTGAATTTCTCCTATACTAGCCAAATTTAAGATATAACTCGGGTATAGGGTCAGTCTAATTTAGTAAACTTACTGAATATAGCAATTCGAGCGTGTACATTACCTGACTTAATTCTAAAAAATTTTTGCTATTAACTTGCCTACTGAAATTGGGTAAAAACTATTTTTCGATTTTCTCAAGGAGAGGACTCAAAAATCCAAATACTTGAAACTCTAAGAAATAGAGCTATTATTCTCCCAGCTAATTTACTATTAAAAATTAAATCAGTAATAAAGGGCATCAATCGACGCCCTTTATTCAATTCAAAGCCCTAACACTCTCCTGCAACCCTTGCTGAATTTGATTCAATCTAGGCATGTCTATTTAAAAATCGCTCTTTTTACCACATTGCTTATGTTGAGCTAGAATTTAATATTGCCACATGTCTTATAGTCATTTTCAGGACCACGAATTTAATTTAAGACTTTAAAATAAAAGGAAAAAACATGAATCCAGTTCTTAAGATATCAGACTATGTTTTCATGCAGTTTAGAACATCAATACCAACATTAAAGAAAGTGGGTGAAATTTACTATCCTCACCTAAGTAAAGCTAAATTGCTTGAAAAGGCTAGAAAAATGGAGTTCCCCTTTGTATGTTATAAACTTGATGAAAGCCAAAAATTACCATATTTAGTTGATATTATTGACTTAGCATTTATCCTTAAACAACGTTATCAAGCGATAAGAGTTGAAGCCTTTATGAAAGGAACTCTAGCAAATTATCAAGGCTAAGCGTCTCCTTTCTTCGCTTAACAGATACATATCGCTCCAAACTCCCCCATGAATCATGCAAACTTACTTTCTGAATTTCAGGTATCGTAAAACTTTGTTCTACAAGTCTCCTACAGCCTTCATGTCTTAAATCATGAAAATGTAAATCTTCAATTCCCAGTATTTTACATGCTTCACGAAACTCTTTTCCTATGCTTTTTAGGTTCAAAGGCAATAAGAGCTATTTATCATACCCTAATCGCAGCATACAACTTCGCACTTCATTATCTAATAAATATGCTCAATTATTGTTTTTACGTGGCTCCAAAACATAAAAAGACTTGTGATTACCTTTAGAACTACTCAGATTTTTCAAATCATAGACTTTCCATGAAGAGTTGTAAGAATCATAATCTTGCCGCCATAAACGTGTTAACTCTGCTTCTTCCATGCCCCACATAACAGATGCATGAGATAGAACACCTCTAATATGTAAAAGCTCATACTGCTGTGTACTTGCAATTGGTTCTAAGCCAAGATTCGGCACACCTCTCCGTCTTAGAGCAACATGCTCAGTCAAATGTATTGAATGTATTTTTGTGATAATATTGCGCGCGATTGGCAACTTCTTAATTAAGAGTAGAGCACATAGCGTTTCGTTGTTCCGTATTCGCTCCCAACTTCATCCAAGTATTTATCTATGGCATCTGACAAAGCTAGATCAATCAGTTGTTCTTTGCCAAGTAAAATTTCTGGATTTTCTTGGATCTCAACTTCTCTTTTTTAAGACAGTTTTCTGCCACTTTTTTGAATGAAATGTTTTGCTTTCAGAGTAAGCTGGATAACCTTTTTTGTTGATCCGGATAGTAGCTCGGTAACTAACACTTCCATCTGCACTTTTTCTGGCAGTAATTGACCCATAAACTATTTTTTCCATTATGGTGTAAACGCAAACAGATTAACGCAGCTAAACATGAGTTCCCTCAGATTCAAACAAGTTACAAAACACTGATTAAAGGTATGATTTTTAATGACTCTTAACAAAACCATTGAAACTATTAAATCTCCAAGAATCAGTGTCGCCCCAATGATGGATTGGACAACGAAGGATTATCGATTCTTTGCGCGCTTGTTTAACCCAAACGTTGTGCTATATACAGAAATGGTCACTACAGGCGCCATTCTTTTTGGTGATGCAAAACGTCATCTAGACTATAGCGCTCAAGAACACCCTATCGTATTACAGTTGGGCGGTTCAAACCCGCAAGAGCTTGCGACCTGCACAAAAATGGCCGAAGACTGGGGTTACGATGAAGTCAACCTCAATGTAGGCTGCCCTAGCGACCGTGTACAGAACAATAAAATCGGTGCTTGCCTAATGGCAGAACCAGATTTGGTTGCTGAATGCATTCATACCATGCAAAAAGCAGTAAACATTCCGGTAACAGTAAAACACCGTATCGGGATTGATGACATGCACTCTTATGAAGAGATGCTTCATTTTGTAGATACAGTTGCTGCAACAGGTTGCACTCATTTTGTAGTGCATGCTCGCATTGCTATTTTGAAAGGCCTGTCACCAAAAGAAAACCGTGAAGTTCCACCTTTACGCTACGAAGATGTTTACCGTTTAAAACAAGAGCGCCCACACCTCACCATTGAAATTAACGGCGGGATTAAAACGTTTGCTGAAACTCAAACACATTTACAGCACGTGGATGGTGTCATGATTGGCCGTGAAGCCTATCACAACCCATACTTACTCGCGGAAATGGGTCAGCTTTGGAATTTAGATGCTCCAGATCGATTCGAGATTATGGAACAAATGCTACCTTATATTGAACAGCGTATGGCTGAAGGTGCTCCACTCTCCATCATTACACGCCATATTTTAGGATTATTCCAAAATTTACCGGGTGCTCGTAAATGGCGTCAGGCGCTAAGTGGCGGAAATGCAAAAACTTTAGCTGATGTAGAACAGGCTATTTGCAACATGCAATCAGCTTTAATTCGTACTGAGGAATATTTAAAAGAACATCAGGCTTAAGCATGTGATGGCTTCTTAAATTGTAAGAAAATGTGGCATTTTAAATCAGGGACTTAGATTTTGAGTATATTCGCAATGACTGAATTAAATTATTCAAATTTAAGCTCTGATTAATTATTTTTAAATAATAATATCAACAACTTAAGTTGAGTTGTTTTTATGTTTCATTTTAACGAATATCTTCTTACCTCTAAGCAATAATATTTGGGAAAAAGATACGTTATTACATAACACAAACAAAACTTTTAAGGTACGCCTATTAGTATCTCTGAACGCCACAGGTAGGTGGTGATTTTTTAAATATGGATATAGATAGTACGGTAGAGATTTCACGATGATTATTTATGACGGACAAGTAGCTGATAATTATATGTATCAGGACTCAAATCAGGCAGCCATTGTTGTATCCCACAGCACCCCAAGCCTCCCTTATCCTTTCACCATGAAGCCCAATAATCATCAAACTGAAACTTCAGATACTCCAGCAATAGATGTTGATAAATTTGTAGCTAAATTAGAAAGTATTACTTCAAGACGTAGCAAAGCCCGTTGTGCACGTAGTATTCGCCTTGCTCTCGAATCTGCTGGTGCAGATATTAGGAATCACCCCATTGCAGCTTCGGACTGGGGAGATACTCTCAAAAAGATTGGCTACAAACAGATAAATCCATCATTTGATGAACCACAAGAAGGCGACATCTATATCATCCACAGAACTCGTAACCACGTATATGGACATATTGCTGGATATACAGGAAGTGAATGGGTCTCTGACTTCAAACAAAATAGCTATGATGTTTATAAAGACGATAGCGTTACTTATACTTATTATAGATTAGCTGCCTAATCAATTTTCTAAGATTGAAACGTTTGATGAATGAGTTCGGCACAATGCTGAATAATTTCATCGTTCTCTTTTCTATAGACTAAAACCACCTCTGAAAATAATAGATGATCTGCCAACGATAACAATTTTACATTGGCAGGTAAAATCTGCTCAAACTCTTCAGGAACAATACTTACCCCTAAATTTGCAGCCACAAGCTGTAATTGTGAAATTTTGCGTGACTGAATCGCAGCCTTCTGAGGTGTAAACCCAGCAGCTAAACATAGATTTGAAACAAAATAGCTTAAACCACCTCTTTTAGAATGTGGTGTAGAAACGAAATATTCATCTTTTAAGTCTTTAACTTGAATCTCTTGTTTATTTGCAAACTTAGCATGATCAATATGCACAGCCACCATTAAGGGTTCTTCATATAACTTAAGAACATTAATCTCATCTAATGTGTGCCGAACCGGAGGCCTGATCAAACCAATATCAATTTCACCATTCATTAAAGCTAAAATTTGATGCTCTGATGACAAGGTGTTTATCTCAAAATTGATCTCTTGGGTTAAGCTCACTTCTTTTAATATCTGAACCTTTTTATCATCCATAACAATACTGCTCGAGTGAGCAATCTTAATCTGGCGGTTTCTCCCTTCCGAAACACCTTTAGAAAGATCAATAATTTCATTTAAGTAGTGTAGGTTATCTTTTATTTTCTTATAAAAGACTTCACCAGCTGCTGTAAGTTTTACTTTTTTGTCAGTACGATTAAACAACTGAAACTCAATCTCTTCTTCTAATAGCTTAATTTGTCGACTTAAAGCTGACTGAGCAATAAAGAGTTTTTCTGAAGCAGCCGTAAAACTGCCTTCTTCAACAATTTTTATGAAATATTGAAATTGTTTTAAAGTGAGCATTTCCATCTCAAAATTAGATCATTAAGTCTATTTTCTATATTAGATTAGATACTTTTGCTTCGCTAGACTTTTATCAAAGCCCTTCACTTGTTGAATTATTCATGAAGTATTTAAA